>NZ_JAVKPK010000001.1:0-158030 GCF_031461075.1 Methanosarcina baikalica
AATCTGTCACTGAAAAGGAGAATGAATTATAATTGGAATCCTCTGCTCGTCGTGTTTTTTTTGTTTCATGTGTAGGGAAAACTAAGTGAGCGTTCAAGGGCATACTTTAAACAGAGTCCTTATCTTATGTTTTTTTAGTTAGACCGGTTTTTTATGGGAAAATATGTGAATTTTTCCTCGCTTTAGCTTCTGATTTCGGAATATTTTACCAGAAATCGAAAATGTACAGAGCTTTTACTAAAACATATGCAAAATGATCCTCCATAATTCTGCCTATATGTTTCTCATAGTTTTTTTGCATTTGATGGCGGTTATCGAAGGGAAAATACAGCTCTTCAAAATATTAAGCCTCTTGATTACGGTTTTTTAAAATCATTACATAGTCTTTGGAATGACAATAAACAAAAACACATAGCAAGTGTTAGCCGATATCGATATCTTCAATTGAGTTAACAAACGTTGGTCAAAAATGAAGGAAGTCTCAGAAATTGGGGCACTTACATGAATTAACTGATTTCCACCCGAAGGAAAGGTAAAATCTTATCGGGTATATAAGTTCAGTATTACGAATGAGATTGATTTTCATACGAATAGTGTTTTGAGTAGAAAATCTTATTTTTGAACTTAAACCTTTAGTTTTCCTCAAATTTCTCAATAGTTTATTTCCATTGGAACTTTTGATGATTACTTCAATTCTAGGCTTTCAATGTTTTCAAGCTGCTAATAAGACTTTAAAAGAAATTGAAGCTATAAATATGATCAAAAAAGGACAAGTAAATGATCTTTACTCTGTTCTATTATAGTGTCAAATTGCAGAAATATTTTTTTGCAACGGAACCTATTCATTTCTAATGTAATTTGTTATCGAGAGAATTCCTTGTGCATGCATCCCTCATTTCCAATGGAAAACACTAGCAGACGCCTTTTATTCCAATATAATATAATTTCGGGTAGATACAACAGAAAAAGAACTAATAGGAAGCCCAACAAACAGTAATATCATGTTACCTGAAAAAATGGCTCGGCAAATGTACGCGAAAAATCGTGAAAAGATACTTCAACATGCACGAAACGCACGGCGTGGATACTTTATTGTGAATTTTTATAATAATTATGATGTGAAAATAAGCTCTGAGAAAGATGATAAATCAGAGTTCAGCTTTCTAATACCTAGCGCGCTTGAATTTCTAGATGTTAAGTTTAACAAAGCATTGACTGATTATCTTACTTATGGTAAAAATCACTAATAAGCCCTTGACTCAGGTGAAATGAGAAAAAGAGGGTTCCGTTGCAAAAATTCAGAGCATTTTACAAAATCGTGCAAAACCTTCACAATAAGGTAATTTGAGTGATCAAATTGAGGTTAAAATAACATTTAAAGGAACTAATAATAGCCTCAAAGTACAGGAAAATTATTTTTGCGACGGAACCCTTTCGGTAACTGTTGATGGAGCAAATCGTCACTATAAAAAGCTTGAAAAAGAAACTTTAGATGCCATTCTTTTTGAAAGACCTTCTCCAGATGAGGGAATTCAGAATATCTATATGGAAACAGATTCAGAAGGCTGCTTATAAGATGGGAAAAAAAGGTTGAGAATTACCTTGCTATGCTTCAGTTAGCATGTGCATGGATAATATTTAGAGCAGCGGGACTTTTCGGATAGGCTCTTAGTGTTCAATACATCAAATACACCGAAAGAAAGGAAACTGCAAATATTTGGCGATCCACTCGAGGTACTCTGGAAAAATTGTATTTTCGATTTTTGCGGAGTAAAAAACTTTTATAGAAAAATGTTTGGGGTTATAGTTACCAGCAAGCTTGAAGAAAGACAAATGTGGCTAAAAGAAGTGAGAAAAACAGTAGATGCATATTTCCCTTAATTAGCCCCGAAAAGTCTATCTGAAAAAAGAAAACTCCAGGGTTGAAAATGGTTCAACCGTTGAGAAACAATTTAAAGGATTCTGAAAACTTAAACAGCTTCAGGGATATTATTCACTCACATATTATTTGCTCAAACATTTTTTGCTCAGGAGATTATTTTATCCAGCTGATTTGTCTGAGCAGCTATTTTGATTTCCTGGGCCATTCTCCTTCCGGTGGAGAGGTTTTCCTGCATCAGGTCCGCATAAGGGGAACCTGATACGTAAAGGTTTGTCCCCGCTACAATCCTTGCCGAAATCTCAAATACCTTAATCTCAAGCGAATCCGTAAAAACCGTTTCAAGGCAGAAAGCTCCTATCATCCCGCCAAAAAGGCCCAGAGACTCTTCAACTACACGTTCTCCCAGCGAAAAGATAAGCGGCAGCAGGGATTCTCTTGCTACTAGGGGTACGTTTCCTGTGACCACATATGTAGGACGGATACCTGCTTCTATAAGTTCCCTGGGTGAGCCGAGCCTGAAGATCTCATCGGCATTGGACTCTACCCTGCGGTCCATGCTAAGAAGCTCAAGGCTGCCCTCGCTTAAAGTGTATCCCTCATTTCTGATCGGAGAGTAGAAGTAGTGAAGGTAATAACGGGTTCCGGTAATAAATTCCTGAATTGTGTACTTCTGTGTATGGTCTACGAGCTCATCGAATTCTTCAAAGGTTTTTGCAACGAAGAAACCTTTTCCTCCCTTTGCTCCATCGTACTTAACCATTACAGGCCCATTGATATCGTGAGGGTCATCGATTTTACCGGGCATGTGAATGCCTGCTCCCAGTAGCCACTCCCTTTCTTTATCCCTGTCCGATTCCCATTCAAGTACAGCCCGGTTCCCGAATGTAGGCACAGCCATCTTTGCAAAATTTTCCGTGCCCAAGTAAGCAACAAATGAACCATGAGGAATAATGATAGTGTTTTTCTGTCTAAGTTCTTCGGCCTTATTCATTATATCTTCATAGCTTTCGACAACAAGGTATTCATCTGGCTTTGCCTTGGGGAATGCTTCATAAAATTTAGGCGGTTTGCCAACGCAGATTCCCAGAGTCCTGAATCCTTCTTTTCGAGCTCCATCAAATATTTGAAGGCTTGAGTGAGAGCAGACTGTTGCAATTGTAATGTTTTCTAAATCGTAATTATTCAGAAATTCAAGAACCTGCTGTTTTGTGATCATAATTGGTACCAGCGGAAAATTTAGATTAGAATATACAATGTTATATTTAAGGTTAAGGTCTGGATTCTATATATAAATATAGTAGTTGATGTATATTTACCTATAATAAATAAAAATTTATATTAAGATCGGTACAAACTAAAGTACAGACTGAATAAAAATAAGCAGGTTTTTAACTCAGGAAATAAGTATGAACGGGCTTGAAGATCGAAATGGTTTAGACGGGCTTGAAGATCGAAATGGTTTAGACGGGCTTGAAGATCGAGATGGTTTATCGGAAACCAGCGAGATGCTGGAAGGGCCTGACCGAATGGATCAGGACAGCAGGGTGCTTATTCTCCCGGTAAATGGGGAATCCAGAAAGATCACGCAGATTCTTTCCAATGAAACATCGTTAAAGATCCTAGAACTGCTCGGGAAAAAAAGCATGTCTGCAACCAAGATTGCAGAGGAGCTGAATCTCCCCCTTACCACTGTTAAGTATAATCTTGATTCTCTGTTCGAATCCGATCTTATAAAAATCAAACAAATAAAATGGAGCCAGAAAGGGCGGCAGATAAAAATCTACGAGTCAGTAGAAAAACTGATTGTCCTTGTTCCTTCGAGGACCTCTATAGACAAGCTCTCTATCATAAGTCTGCTGCAGAAGTACATGGGGGTAATCGGAGCTGCCTTTTTTGCAGTTGCGGGGATAGAATACTTTTCAGCCTATATGCAGGCACAAAGGATCGTTGATGCAACTGCTCCCTTGAGAATGGGGGTAACTGAGGCAGCAAATAAGTCTTCCCCCGAAGCAATGGTTACGAGAGTCAACGAGAGCAACAATATGAGCCCTAAGCTAGCTCTCGACCAGCAGATACCAGAAGGAGCTCCGCAGGCAAGTTATGAGACTTTGAAAACCGGAACAGGAAATACATCTTCTGGAGTGGAAGCTGGCCCGGTTCACGGAGCTGCTGAGGTTCCCATGTCCTCTCCAGATGGTTTGGATTCTACTCATGGGCTTCCCCCTGTCCCGTCTGAAGGGCTCGCTCATGCAGGCGGGATTCACGGGCTTTATGATACTCTTTCTCTTCACCCTGGAGTCTGGTTTCTTTTCGGATGTATTTTTATAGTATTTCTGATGATTGTAAGAGAAGTCTATTATAAGAAAAAAGCCAAGTAATCAGAGATTGGTATGAGAGTCGCTTTAAAGCTTGCATACATAGGCACCGAGTTTCACGGCTCCCAGATCCAGCCCAATGTCGAGACCGTGGAGGGAGAACTCTTCAAGGCTCTTCGGAATCTCGGGATCATAGAAAGCCCCAAATCTGCTAATTATACCTGTGCCGGCAGGACCGACGCTGGGGTTCATGCCCTCGAACAGATTGTCGCTTTTGACACGGACAAACCGAACCTAGCAATTCCAAGGGCCATAAACTCCGAACTTCCCCCAACGATCTGGGCCTGGGCCCACGCGGAAGTGCCCCTCGACTTTGACGCTCGGAGAGATGCGGTTTCCAGACACTACCGCTATGTGATGAGCGGGGAAGAGTACAATATATCCAGGATCCGGGAAGCTTCAAAATTGCTGATTGGAACCCATGATTTTGAAAACTTTTCAAGAACCGATGGAGAAAAGAGTACGATTCGCACCCTGGAAAGGATAAACGCCCGCGTAGATGGAGAGCTTACAAAAATCGATGTTGTTGGACATAGTTTCCTCTGGAATATGGTCCGAAAAATAGTGACCGCACTTTCCATGATCGGAAAAGGAGTACGTGATAACGATTGGCTGCTTCAGATGCTAAATCCCGATATATACGAAGAAGGAATCGAACCTGCTCCTGCCTATGGGTTGACCCTTATGAAAGTGAATTACAAAGAAAATCTGAGATGGGTCGATGACAATTATTCCATAAGGAGAGCAGGTGAGCAAAACCAGAAACGCATACTCAGCCATAGGGTTATGGCAGAAGTACTTGAAGAACTGATTTCTCATGAGTAAGAATGCCCTTTAAGGGCATTCTTTATATTCTACATTTAATTTTGATTCTAATTTTTTATTTCCATTTTCATTTCCACTTCTTTCTGAAAAATAGTTATTGTCCGGGTAAGGCTTCTATGCACTCTCTGGACATAAATATCAAGAACCTTAAGTCCTGCCTTTTCTCCGTATTCTAATGCGGCCTTGTCCGAAACTACAATTGCTATGCCTCCTGGCTTCAGAACACGGTGGATCTCCTCCAGAGCACAGGAATAAAGTTCTTCCAGGGATCCGGCAATAACTGCTGCCGACCTGCCGTATGGCGGGTCAGTAACGACTGCATTTATTGTTGCTTCCTTAAACGGAATCCTACAGGCGTCCCCTTCCATCAGAGCATAGTCCAGCTTAAAGGCTTCAAGATTCATACGGGCACCCACAACAAGTTTTTCCTGGGCATCGACTCCTATAACCCTTGCTCCCACAAGTCCGGCTTCAACAAGAATACCGGCAGTGCCGCAGAAGGGATCCAGAATGAGTTCACCTGGCTTTATTCCTGACAGGTTTGCAAGGACGCGTGCGACCCTGGGCATAAGGACCCCAGGATGGAAAAAAGGTTTGTTCTGGGGAGTTCTGGATTCGTATGCGTTTCTGTCGATAGAAGACAGGATGGTCCCCAGTACAGCTTTTTCACTCAGGATTACTCTAAATTCCACATCAGGGTTTTTCAGATTTGCCCGAAAGCCCTTTCTGTAGATGCAGCCTCCGATTTTCTGTTCAAGAAGCTCGCCCGGAAAGTCCACATTATGTTTGATCCGTTTTGCCCTGACCACAAAACTTTGTCCTTCCCTGATATAGCTAGAGGGATCAAATGCCTCTGCAAGTTTCAGGATCATGTCCGGGGTATTTTCGGAAATTCCTACAACTTTAAGGATATGGTGGGTCATTGACAGCCTTTCGGTTATCGGGCCTCTAAGTATTCTTTCCACACCCTCTTCTTTGCCTGCTATATCCACTACCAGGCACTGATCAATCCTGGTGTGAGGGTGAAAATCAAGCCCTTCTATTTTGAGGCAGGCAAAGACTTCGGCAGATGGCAGTTCTTCATGCTCTCCAGAGAGTTCAAAAGCGTATAACATTGGTGATCCGGAATAAGTTGATAATTATAGTTTGAAATAATATTCGTAGCGTGTAATTCGGAAATAATGTCAAATTTATTATGCGAATGCGAGGATAATCCTCCGCCATTAAATGGAATTTCTCAAAAAGTGAAAGCGGCAAATCCGGCAGAAATTGCCTGAATAAGTATCAATTAAAAGCAATCCTTTTAGTTAAAAGCAATTTTTTCTTAAAACATTTTTTCCAGGGTTTCCCTGCCAGTCATTCCGGGCTTAATCCCAAGTTCCCTGGCTAACTGAGTTACTTCGACGACCTGGGCTTTGAGCATATCTTCAAAACTTTGTACGCCTTTTACCTTTGCTGCCGTATCCCCGAGTGTCTCTGCAGCATTTACATTCAGGTATCCGCACATCAGGAACCCTTTTTCTGCCCTTATAACCAGAAGGGGATATTTTTGCATCTCAAAGCGGAGGCCAAGGGCGCACCCGCCTTCAAGTCGGATTTGTTCTATGAGCATGTTTTTCAGAATAAGCTTCAAGCCAGATTAACTTTTTGGACTCAGGTGGAGCTGTGTAAGGAAATTTTTGAAAAACCCTGAGGATTCCCGGGCCTCTGCTGTTTCTTCAGCAGCTACGGTTTTGTTCCTGATTTCTGTGCTCTCGTTTTCTACAGCCTTCTCAGTATTTTCTGTTATTTCCTGCAATTTTCCTCTTGAGCTCTCGTTCTCAGAAAGCCAGAGAGTTATATTTCCACTAGAGTCGAAGCTGCCTTTGAGCACGGTAAGGTTGTTTTCAAATCCCGAATTTTTTCCATTCAGTCCTTCGATTATCTCTGCATCAAAACCCTGAGGTAATCTGATCGTAAGATTCGAGTTCGGAGTGCCCATGAACCAGATTTCGGTTTCCTGACCTGCTTCTTTTTCAAAATTGTAGGTTACAGTGGCGCGGTTTGTAATAGCCGAACTTTTATTGGTCTTGCCGAGAGCTTCTTTCGAGATCCAGAAATCAACATCCTTGACTTTAATAGCCTCTAAAGTACCATTAAGCTTTACGTCAGGTTTTGTTTCTATAGCTTTTTCCATTCTGTTCCTGAGAACTGTCTCCGCTTTCAGGATTTCCCAGGCATTGACAAAGTTGTCGTCATTGCCTGCTTGCAGGTCTATAAAATCCCTAAAAATAACGGATTCGTTGTCTGTAATTTGTTCTTCATATTCCCAGGTCATTCCTCCCCTTTCCAGTGTGATGTTATTACTAGGAATGAAGGCAGCAGTACAGGGTTCTGCCAAAAGGGCAGGCGTAAGAAGAGTTATTAATAAAAACCAGGTTAAAAGAAGGTTATACAGTTTCAAGGCGCTCAACTCATCTTTTATTTATCACTCTTTTTTCACCTTATTATTCTTCCTCTTCTCTTTTCCCGGTTTTATTTTTTCTCTATTCTTTTCCGGTTTTATTTTGTTGTGACTTCGCAGCCGTCCTGGGTTATTACTATGGTGTGCTCTGCCTGGGCTACAAGTCCACCTGCACTTTCAAGAAGCACGGGATAAGAGTGAAGAATTCCTGCTTTTTCAAGCTGGATTAATACAAACTCCAGCCTGTCGGACTCAAGCCAGCGCTTTGCAAAAGGCAATTCCCTGTATTCTTCTACCTGTTTCAGGACGTTTCGGACTGCAGGCATGCGGACCGGCTTTTTTCTTATAAGGCTATATATTTCGGCCCAATTTCCGTCATGGACAAAACCTGCACCATCCGTAGCGAAGGGCTCGATTGCAAGCACATCTCCTTCCTTTAGAACGACTCCTCCTTCTACATGCCTGTTCGGAACAGAAGGTTCATCATGAGCCTCGTATTGGGAAAGCCCGTGGCCTGTCAGGTTCATTATCGGATTCAATCCATAACTGCGAATACTGTCCTCGATTGCAGCCCCGATTTCTCCTGTAGCAATCCCTGGCCTTGCAAGGTCAATGGCTGCGGCAAGAGCCTCTTCAGCTGCTTTAAGGATATCCGGATTTCCTGAAAGGTCAACAGTCACAGCCGCGTCTGCAATGTATCCGTCCACGTGGACTCCAAGGTCCAGCTTGACCATATCTTTTCCAAAAACGTCAGCGCTTCCTGCCTTTGGGGTTGCATGTGCGGCCTCTTCGTTTCTAGATATGTTGCAGGGAAAAGCCGGCCTTCCCCCAAGCTCTATAGTCCGATTTTCCACAAATTCCGCAACTTTCAGCAGACTGTTTCCGATCCTGATCATTTCCACGGCTTCGGCCCTGACAATCTTCAGGATCCTGCCTGCGTCCCTGTATTTTTCAAGGATCTCTTCTTTATTGTGCACATTATCAGTCATGTTGACTCCTTATTGGATGATAATAGATCCCTGCCCGGATTGATAAATTGTAAATTCCTGAGTGTGTGTTCCCGCTTGTAAACCGTGAATTTTCGATTTGGACAGGTTAGGTATTATCAAAGAAGATATAAACAGATTCAAACAGATTTTTTAAATTATAAAGATGTTATAATACAAATCTCTTTTCCAGTCCTGTAAGATTTTCACATCCATTTTCAGTAACCAGTACCATATCTTCAAGCCGTATTCCTCCGGTTTCAGGGTAGTATAAGCCGGGTTCGATAGTAATTACGTTGCCCACTTCAAGTAAAACTCCGTTTTCTCCAACTCCCGGAAGTTCATGTATGTCCAGTCCGACCCCATGTCCTGTGGAGTGAATAAATCCTACTTTCGAACCACTCATGTAGGTGTCATAGCCATGCGCTTCGAACACATCACAGACCGCATTATGCACATCAGCTGCCGGCACTCCTGGCTTAACCATTTCAAGCCCTTTTTTCTGGGCTGCAAATACAGCTTCGTACATCTTTTTGAGCTCTTCCGAAGCCTTTCCATGCAGAACTGTGCGCGTCATGTCTGCAAAATAACGTTTCTTCTTGCTTCTCGGGAAAATGTCCAGGATAATTGGTGCGTTTGCCTTTAAAGGGCCATCTGTAGTTCCATGGGGATTTGATGTATCCCTGCCGCATGAAACGATAGTCTCTTCTGCCTCGCATCCATAATCAAGCAGGGCATGGTCGATAACTGAGAGCACTTTAGATCCTGTCAGCACCTGTCCTTCATGATAGAGAATACCTTCCCTTTCTTCGGCTCCTGCTATCAGTGCTATTGCGGCTTTCATAGCCTTTTCTCCAGCTGTCTGTGCATACTTTATGGCTTCAATTTCTTCCGACCTCTTCAAGCTCCTGATTTTCCTGAAAGGGCTTTTTATGGGCACTACGGAGAAACCTGCTTCTTTGAGGGAATTCGAGTAAAATATGGGAAAATAATAAGGTACTGCAACTCTTTTTATTCCTTCTCCCGAGAGCAGCTCGGATATGCAGGCTGCATAGGCGATAGATGCGTCTTTTTTCTCCTTGATCTTCTCCCGATAGCCTAAATCCTGATTCGTCTTTATAGTAGAAACCCTTGACTCGATTTCAGCTCTCCCTTTTTCCATCTCCGAAATAAAAAGTACTTCTTCTCCTGCTCCTGTTTGCAGGTATACGAAATCGTCGGACGCCAGGAAGCGGGTCACATAATAAATATCGGAATCATGAATATTCCCTGTCATAAGATAAGCATCGGTTCCTGCTTCTTCAAGGGCTTTTTTTATGCTGAATTCTGGCTCTATCATGCAAGGTTATTCTGGCGTTTGTGGATAAAGTTCTTATTGTCAGGACGGTTTTCCGTTTATCCTTAACATTTCTTCCTTCATTTCATAATCCAGAATAAAAAGCTCCTCGAGCATTGCAAAATAATGGTTCAGAGGCTCTGTCATTTCGTCTGAAAACCTGAGAAAGCATACATACTTCTTCCTTCCCAGCTCTTTTACCAAGATTTTATTTTCAGGCTCCTCTTCTTCCGGTTTCCAGAAAATTTCCGCAGTGCATCCGAGGATTATCCGAATACGCAAGGTCAGTTCTCTTCGAATTTTTTCTTTTTTAAAATCGAGATAGTCCCTGGAAATTCCTACCTGAAGCAATTCGTTTCTGTGAACCCAGTAATCGCCGCCGTTGAGGTGGGCTTCAACAATATCCGGGATCCTAAGGGGCAACTCATTCAGGTCTGACCTTGATCTATTGAGTTTTTTGCTATCTAATTCCAAGTTGTCAGGAGAAGATATCCCATACGAAGAAAGCATGGAGGTTTCCATTTCTCTTCGAATCCATTCAAAGGTGAAACTTTTGGCAGCTTCAATAAAAGTGAGGGCTTCAATTTCCATTTTCTCTCTAATAGCTTCCGATTTCTCCCTTAGACGTTTGATTTTTTCGCGGGGCTCATCTGAAATATCGGTTTCCTTCTCCATTTTGTATTTTCCCTCTTGCCTTCTTTTTAATTTTTATCTATTTTCTCTTACATAGTTTATTTCTCATCGTATCTCAAGGATAATTTTCAAGGCTTCTAGAAAGTATGACACTGGTCGAATAAATGGAAAAAAAGGTAAGCTGAAATCGGAGTCAAGGGTTTAAAATACGGTAGAATTCACAGCTGAGCCAAAAAAGAATAGATTCAAAATAGAAACAAGTAAAATTGGCTGGTAGCTAGATCAGGTTAAGTAAAAAACAGGAAAGTAAAAATTAAATGAAAGTAGGAATTAGAAAAAGATACAATTAGAAGCATCTTACATCAGAACTAAAAAATAAAAGTGAAATAAAGAAGCGCCCGGACCGGGATTCGAACCCGAGTCGGAGCCTCGACAGGGCTCCATGATAGGCCTCTACACTATCCGGACACTTTAGTCTCTTTAGCTACTGTTTTTGCCCGCGTTGCGAGCAAACCTTAAATGTCTTTCCGATATATAAATGTTCCCGTTGAAGGTTTTCGATTCTGGTAAATGTTTCAGGTCCCGCCTCCCAGACTCGAACCGGGGACATCGCGGTGCCTGCGCAGAAATGTACGGGTAATTTTTCCCGCACGAGCCGAACTACAGCCGCGCACTCTACCACTGAGTTAAGGCGGGACGATGTATGTTAATCAATTACTGCACTGCCTCAGTGCACCATCTCCATATATGGTGATGATATTTATGTTTTTCGCTGAATGTGGTTTAGAGGGAAACCTTTTTAAAATTTTTCACATATAAAAGTTCGTCCCAAAACTCATTTAATTCTTAATTATCAGAAATTTTCCGAGTTGTTTTTATGATCCGGAACTCAGTTAATTATAATCTAAATGCTAAATTCAAAGAAGTAAATTTTAAGTTCGGAACAGGCTCAGATGAAAAGTTCTTAGTCGTATGGCCAAAGATACCTTATAGTCCTGTTAAAAGGACTTACATTCAGATGACAAAAAGTACCTTAATATCACTAATTGCCTTAAAGCCCAATATTCATCTCTAATTTTTTGAAAATCTATAATTTCAGCCTTAATTTGTTTATAATATGTCTCTAAAAAGCAATTTCGGATTAACAATGATAATATTAAAAATAATAGCAGTAGAAATAATAGCAGTAAAAAAGGTTTGAAAAGAACCGGAAGGTTCTTCTCAATAAGATTTACATTGTTTAGAAAGTATTCAATTCTCCTCTGATCACCATTTCGGTAATCTTTGTCACATTGGAAAGCCAGTCATCAATGACAACTTCGGCTTCCGCTTTGGCCTTGTCAAAAGAGGCTCCTTCCCTGGGGATAATCTGTGCACTTGCCACGAGTGGCTGGTCAATGGGTTTTCCGATCTGGGAAAGCAGTCTGACATAAACATCCTGCACGTCCGGAACTTGCCTTACAATATCCCGGGACATCTGAGTCGAGAGGAGATTGTAGATTTTGCCTATATGGTTTATCGGATTCTTTCCGCTAGTTGCCTCCATACTCATAGGCCTGTTTGGCGTGATCAGCCCATTGCAGCGGTTTCCACGCCCGACAGAACCGTCATCTCCCATTTCAGCTGAAGTGCCTGTAACTGTAAGGAAAACACAGCTGGTTTTCAGGTTATCTCCGGTGTTAATGCAGACCTTCACATCGCGTTCGGTGTAGCGAGTTGAGAGTTCTTCTACGTACGTTTTCATCTCTTCGGTCATGCTTATATAACTGTCCAGGTCATCGATATACCTCCCAATCATGCCGCTGCATATTGTAAGGGTTATATCTTCTCCATCCCTGAGTCCCATGACCTTCATATCTTCTCCGATTGCAGGCATGCGTGATTTCAGGTCCGTGAGGAGTTGCCTTTCTGTATTGTATACGAGATTTTCAAGTTCGGAAAAAGGAGCATGCCCAACCCCGAATGAAGTGTCATTTGCAACCGGAACCCTATCTCTTTTGAAGACATCCCTCAGGTCTGAGGACCCTGTCCCGAGTTTGCAGTCCATGATCACGTCTCTTTCAAGGTCCATATTCACAAGGGTATTCTTAAGGTATCTTCTGGCAGCGTGAAGGGCCACAGATTCGGTAGCAAGCTCAACACCTTCGAACTCTTTTGTGGCTCTGCCTACCAGTAGGATATATATTGGTTGCAGCACTTCTCCGCTCCCGAATTTAGGGCTGGATCTTCCGGCTACGATCTGGGTTTCGTCGGTGTTGTGGTGGAGTACGGCTCCGCATTTGCTTATGTATTCCCTGCATAGTGCGCGGCTTACGGCTTCGGCCAGTCCGTCCGATATGCTGTCAGGGTGCCCTATCCCTTTACGTTCTACAAGCTCTATCCGCTGTTTCTCAATCGGGGTTTGCAAAAGCTCTTCTACTTTGATATTTCGGGCCATTTGGATCCTCTTTTTTTAAAATTAACAATAGTTTTATTAGTAAATGTTGATGTTATTGGTTTACTATTTTTCGGTCAGTTATATCATCAGTCTGCTTTTCTTAGCACTTAGTTTTAATTAATTCCCATATCTCTATAACATTAATATTATTATATATATGACTCGAGAGTCAGTTTCTATTAGATTACTAGGGCTATATATTTATTCCCGTGAATTAATTACTGGAAGTAATGAACTTACAAAAAATATATAGTTTTACTTTTAATATTAAAAGCTTATTCAATTACCTATTAAAATTAATTCCACCAAGCTGTGTTATTCTCTATGAACTTATTTTTCTCGAAGGAAAATTTCAATGAGATCTTACCGTGAAGTCTATATTATACTAGAGTATTTTGAATAAACGTTTTTATTTGGATGAGCTTACCCGGGGGAAAATTTCCCGGCAGATTACTGATTCGAGGACACAGTAGATGATTCGCATTGCAATACCCAACAAAGGACGCCTTTACGAACCCACAATCTCTATTTTCAAAGATTCAGGGCTCCCAATCAGTGGAGGAGCCGAAAGTCGAAAACTCTTTGCACAAACTATAGATCCGGATATCCAGATCCTCTTTGCCAGGGCCGCTGATATCCCTGAGTATGTACAGGACGGAGCTGCAGACGTCGGTGTCACGGGACTGGACCTCATTACGGAAAGAGGAGCAAAGGTTGAAACCCTTCTGGACCTGAAGTTCGGGAAAGCCAGCCTTGTTCTGGCTGTCCCTGAGGATTCCAATTTCCAAAAAGCTCAGGACCTTGAAGGCAAAAAGATTGCAACCGAGTTTCCGGAAATTACGAGTCAGTACTTTAAAAAGCTGGGAGTTAACATTGAGGTCATAACGGTCAGCGGAGCCTGTGAAATGACTCCACATGTGGGAATTGCAGACGCAATTGTGGATATCTCAAGTTCAGGAACGACTCTGATGATCAACCGCTTAAAAGCTATTGACGCAGTCTTTTCTTCCACTGTCTACCTGATCGCAAATAAAGAAAGCCTCAGGGCAAAGAACAAAATCCTGGATATAAAAACTGCACTGGAAAGCGTGCTCAATGCAAAGCAGCGGCGCTATCTTATGATGAATGTTCCCGAGGCTTCCCTTAAGGCAGTAAAAGAGGTCTTGCCAGGAATGTCAGGCCCAACCGTCATGAAGGTTGAGCCCAGTAAATTATCCGGTGAAGCGATCCTTGCAGTTCATGCCGTCGTGGACGCGGATCTTATTTTTACCATTGTAAACAAGCTTAAGAAAGTCGGGGCAAAGGATATCCTTGTCGTCCCCATCGAAAGGATAATGCCCTGAAAGGAAAATGATTGGGAAAATAAACAGAATGATATTTCTCGAAGATATTCCGGAGATGTAATTTTCAATGGTTTTCGAAGTGATTCCTGCGGTGGATATGAGGGGAGGGAAATGCGTTCAGCTTGTGCAGGGTGTACCTGGCAGCGAAATCGTATCCCTTGATGACCCTCTTGCAATCTCCCTTGACTGGGTTGGAAGAGGAGCAAAGACCCTTCACCTGGTAGATTTGGACGGAGCAATCGAAGGCGAACGCAAAAACGCCTTGATAATTGAAAAAATCGTCCGCTCGTGCAGGGAAAAAGGAGTGAGTATTCAGGTTGGAGGAGGTATTCGTAGCTTTGAGGATGCAGTTTCTCTTCTTGAACTAGGGGTTTCGAGGGTGATTCTAGGAACCGCTGCCCTTCAGAACCCGGAACTTGTAAAACGGATTTCCAGCGCCTTTGGTAACGAATGTGTAACCGTTGCCCTGGATTCAAAAAATGGAAAAATCTCAATCAAGGGCTGGACTGAAGAATGCATGCAAACTCCTGTGGAAATGGGCAGAAAATTTGAAGATCTGGGTGCAGGCAGCTTGCTTTTTACGAATATAGATACAGAAGGCCTTATGCAGGGGGTAAATCCTGTCCCTACAAAGGAACTTGTTGAATCTGTCAGCATTCCTGTAATCGCATCCGGAGGAGTAAGTTCTCTGCAAGATCTGCAAGTTCTAAGGGAAACTGGAGCTGCAGGAGTTGTGATAGGCAGCGCTCTCTACACAGGTAGGTTCACACTTGAAGATGCGATTGAGACAACCCGGTGCAAATGACCGGGAGCTTTTTTTAATTTACTGGCAGAGATTCACCACTGCTCATTTCCTTAATTTTCCGGGGCAAAAAGGAGACCAGAGATGAACAGGCAACCAAATACAAAGTATTTATAAATTTAAAGAGAATGTGATGCTGTATGAGAACAGGCAAAATATCCCGAAAAACAAAGGAAACCGACATCCAGCTTGAACTTAACCTTGATGGCACAGGAATTGCAGATGTTAGCACTGGGATCGGGTTTTTTGATCATATGCTTACTTCTTTTGCAAGGCACGCGGAATTTGACCTTAAAATTCGTGCCGAAGGCGACCTTTATGTGGATGAGCACCACCTGGTAGAAGATGTCGGGATAGTTCTAGGAAGGGCTCTTGTAGACGCGCTTGGAAACATGGCAGGGATCGCCCGTTTTGGAGAAGCCAGAATTCCAATGGACGAAGCTCTTGCCGAGGTTGCCCTGGACATAGGTGGACGCAGCTATCTTGTCCTGAAAGCCGAGTTTGCGGCCTCTCAGGTTGGGCAGTTCAGCACTCAGCTTGTGAAGCACTTTTTTGAAACTCTCGCCTCAAATGCAAAAATTACCATACATGCGAATGTCTACGGAGGTAACGACCATCACAAGATCGAAGCTCTTTTCAAAGCTTTTGCCTATGCCATGAAAAGGGCTGTAAAAATCGAAGGCAAAGAGGTAAAAAGTACTAAAGGCACCCTATAAACTTTTATTGTTTATTGCTATTACTCTCCGAGTCAAGCCACCCTAATTGTGTCGCCTGAGTTCCATTTTAGGACCACATAAAATCGGAGATTTTCTAGAAGTTGCGATGTAATCGTAAGAGCAAGAGGGGCATTTTTACCCGTTTCGCTCGCTCAAGCGGATTAATTTATGGGCAAGTAAAATTGCCTTCCAACTCTCTTAATAGGGCTATTTTATAATATGGGTATCCACTTTGCCGGGGGAGTGCTGCAAAAGACTCAAAGAAAAATAGAAAGCATTGCTGAAAAACATGGAATTCTACAGAAAAGGGACAAGCTTGCCAGAAAGAGAGTAAGAACAATTTTTTGAGGCTAATTAGAAGTAAGCAAAAGGGTTAAGCGGGCTCGAAGGGATTTGAACCCTCGACGTCTGGGTTAGAAGCCCAGCGCTATATCCTGGCTAAGCCACGAGCCCAATTTGCTTTTCCTATTGCGGAATACGAAATGCGCGTTTTAAGATAAAAACTTTTTGTATGGATATGTAATTTGAATTGTAAAAAATCTTAAAATATTTATATAGAAGCGGAATTGTAATATATATTCAGTAACTACCCGCTTATTCAACATTTTACTTAAGAATTCGCAAGTATGGAAACTTCCCTGGGGCATTAGTTTTTAAAACCCTGCGCAGGGCTTACATACTGTCAATGAGTGAAAAAAGTAAATGGCCTATTGAGGTTTGCATATTAAAAATTATAGAGATTTTCGATAAATCTCTGATTTCAACAAATTGCTTATATACTAGTTATAAGACAACCAGCCAAAAATCGGGGTTTTTCAAAATCTTCTATATTTGATTGAAATTATCAAGAAAACATGTAAACTCTACAGGTAAATAAGATTTCAGAGGATTGTTCACAAATGAGTGAGTTACTAATTTACTTGGATGGGAAATTTGTTCCCAAATCCGAAGCCAGGGTTTCGGTCTATGACCACGGTTTCCTTTATGGTGACGGCGTGTTTGAAGGTATAAGGGCATACAATGGGCGCGTCTTTAAGTTAAAAGAACATGTTGACAGGCTTTATGACTCAGCAAAGGCGATTGCAATGGATATCTCTCTTACAAAAGAAGAGATGAGTGAGATAATCCTTGAAACCCTTCGAAAAAACAATCTCAAAGATGCTTACATCCGCCCAATCGTTTCAAGAGGAGTCGGAGACCTAGGGCTTGACCCCCGCAACTGCGAGAAACCCAGCGTGGTTGTTATAGCCCAGGGCTGGGGAGCCATGTACGGCGACCTCTACGAAGTAGGGCTGAAAGGAGTCAGCGTTTGTATCCGGAGAAATGCGCCTGATGCCCTATCTCCAAATATCAAATCTCTGAACTATCTGAACAATATCCTGGCAAAGATTGAAGCAAACGAGAAAGGAGGAGACGAAGCTATTTTCCTGGACCAGAACGGTTTTGTTTGTGAGGGTTCCGGAGACAATATCTTCATAGTCAAGAACAATCAGGTCTTTACCCCCTTTACAATCAGCAACTTGAAAGGGATAACAAGAGCCACAGCCATCGAACTCCTGGACGAGATAGGATATAAGGTAATCGAAGCAAATCTCGGCCTATTTGACCTTTACACAGCAGATGAAATCTTTGTCACAGGCACCGCAGCCGAATCTGCCCCTCTGACCAAACTTGACGGAAGGCTCATAGGCACAGGCAAACCCGGAGCCCTGACACTGAAAATGGTTGAAGCCTTTGACAAAATAACCCAGAGCACGGGCACACCCATTTATAAATAAAAGGGCAACTCTGAAGAATGAAAGGAAAAAACAGGCAGTGGAATAATGCGGGACTTTTCCCGCCCTGATTCTTTTTTGATCAGTGTTTTAAGCAGCTCCTCTTTGAGATTCTTTTTGAGCTTTCCTTTAGCTTCGATTTGAATTTTTACTAGCAGATTTCCTTCCTGCGGTCCGGTGCAAAGCTGTTCACATCAGGTTTGCCTCTCTGTGACAGCTTTTCTCGAATAGAGCCTGCTTTACGCTAACTGTCTACAGTATCTTCCCTTAAAGAAAAAAATAAGTATAACACAGGCCGGGAAATACTATTAAACTAAAAAATCCATCTGAAGGCCGGTAGAATCAGGATTAGATTTCTATGAAGCGCAAAGAGTTTCGAAAACTTATCTCTGTGGACAAGGCACGGGAAATAATAAACAGCCTGCAGGTTATTCCTGGAAAGGAAAGCTTAGCCCTTGAAAACGTACACGGTAATATCCTTGCAGAAGATATTGTTACCGAAATTAATGTCCCTCCTTTTCCAAGAGCTATAATGGATGGTTATGCTGTCAGGGCAGAAAATACATATGCATGCAGCGAAACCGAGCCTGTAAGGTTAAGAAGAGTGGGGGATCTTCCTGCAGGCTCGGATGCAAAATTCACGGTTTTGGCAGGGGAAACCGTGGAAATAGCTACTGGAGCACCTATCCCTGAAGGCGCTGATTCTGTTGTCATGGTCGAATACAGCTCTGAAGAAAATGGAACCGTGTCGATTTACAGACCTGTAGCTGTGGGAGAAAACATCATGAAAGCCGGTTCGGACATCCTGAAAGGAGAACGTGTACTCAGAGCAGGACGGAAACTCGGAACCAGGGAAATCGGAGTGCTTTCTTCTGTCGGGAAAAAAGAGGTTCCTATTCTTAAATTGCAGGTGGGGATAATCTCAACAGGAGATGAGCTTGTGCGTCCCGGAGAAAAACTTGCTTATGGAAAGGTATACGATGCAAATTCCTATACATTATACGCCGGGGTACAGGAATGCGGAGCCTTCCCTCTGCTTTACGGGATTATACCGGACAATGAGACGGTCATGAAAAAGGCACTTGAAACTGCAGTTTCGGAATGTGCCCTGATCCTGACTTCTGGCAGCACATCATCCGGAGCCGGGGATGTGATGTACAGACTGATAGATGAAATAGGAGAGACCCTTGCCCACGGTATAAATATAAAACCCGGAAAACCTGTGGTTATTGGCATAATAAAAGACGTCCCCATTATAGGGCTACCTGGAAACCCCACATCCACATTAATGATTTTTAATGAATTCGTAGCTCCCCTCCTCAGGAAAGTCCTTGGAGCCGAAACCGGGCTCAAAAAAGTAGAAAACGGAATTATGGGAACTGCTTTCCGTTCAGAAGGAAGACAGCAGCTACTCCCTGTAGGCCTGATTCGGGGGCGAGTGTATCCCGCAGATAGAGGTTCAGGCGCCATAACCTCCCTTTCCGAAGCAGATGGATTTATCGAGATCCCGCCCAGTACTGAATTTATTGAGGCAGGAACCCCTGTTGAAGTGACCCTTTTCGGAGAAGTCGAAAAACCTGACCTTCTGATAGCAGGAGGTTTCTGTCCAAGCCTTGACCTGCTTGAAAACCTTAGCGGACTTCGCTTCAGGACATTTTATACCGGGTCAAGCGGAGGCTTTAGTGCAATTGCCGCAAACATAGCTGATATTGCAGGTGTGAATATGCCTTCGATATATCCCGGAGGGCAGGCTGGCATTCTGTACAATATCCCGACAATAGAGAATATGAAGCTTTCAGGTGCTGTACTTGTCAAAGGGTACAGGCGAGAAGTAGGGCTTCTTATAAGGCAGAACACTCCGATTTCAGGGCTTTCTGACCTTCCAGGCAAGCGCCTGATTAACCGGAACCTCGGCTCAGGAACAAGAACTCTTCTTGATCTGAAAATTGCAGAACTCGCAGGTAAAAAGGGAATTAGCAAAAAGGATTTAACGGATTCTATACCCGGATATACATCTGGAGCAAAATCTGAAGTTGCAATATGTGAAGCAGTTGCCTCAGGAAAGGCCGATGCAGGAGTAGGAATAAGAAATTGTGCCGGAAAGAGCGGCCTGAAATTTATAAAATTTGCAGATGAAGAGTATGATTTCCTGATAAGGAAAGAAGTGCTGGAAACTCCCGAAGTCCGCCATTTCCTGAAAATATTTAATTCCGACGAATTCGCTTCAAAGCTCCAGGCAGGGATTCACGTGTATGAGAAGACAGGAGAGATGATATCCTTTGAATAACTGTTTTTCTGAATATTTACTGGAACCGTACCTTCCAAGAAGCTTTAAATAATATTATACTTATTAAGAGATATAAATGAACCAGAATATTCTTAGCATTCAGAACCAGTAAATAGAATCATTCCATAGGTATATATATTTCATTCAACTATTCAGGATAAAATACCCAGATAACGGATCTGTTTTAGATCAAAAAAGGTTTGCAGAGACCGCATGGATGCGGTTTATTTTTTCAAGTAGTATGAAAATCATTTATTCAGTCCCGAAATCGGCAGGTTCCAGATGAGCAGTATACAGGAGCAAATACAGGAAGTAGAAGACGAAATCCGAAAGACCCAGTACAACAAGGCAACTTCCCACCATATAGGCAGGCTGAAGGCCAAGATAGCCCGTATGAGGGATGAAGTCGAAAAGAAAGCTTCGGCAAAAGGCGGAGGGGAAGGGTACTCGGTAAGGAAATCAGGAGACGGAACCGTAACGCTTGTGGGTTTTCCGTCAGTAGGGAAATCTACGCTTCTGAACAAGCTCACGGATGCCAAGTCAGAAGTAGGGGCATATGATTTCACGACCCTTACAGTTATCCCTGGAGTGCTCGATCACAAAGGAGCGACAATCCAGTTCCTTGACGTGCCAGGGCTTGTGAAAGGTGCGTCTTCAGGGCGTGGGCGCGGAAAAGAAGTCATATCGGTTGTCCGGAACTCGGACATGGTTGTATTTTTGCTCGATGTCTTCCAACCCAAACATTATGAAGTACTTATGGATGAACTTTACCAGGCCGGAATCCGAGTGGATGAAGGGGCGCCTGATGTGGTAATTAAGAGAAAAGACAGAGGCGGAATAGAGATCAACTCAACCATTGACCTTGACCTGGACGATGAAACTATCAAGGCTGTACTGGACGAGTACAAGATCCATAATGCCAGTGTACTTATAAGGGAAAATATAACAGTTGACCAGCTTATTGACGTTGTCCTGAACAACCGCAGTTATGTCAGGTCACTTATAGCCATTAATAAGGTTGACCTTGCCTATCCGCAGCTGATCGAAGAATGCAGAAGAATATATCCGGACTCCCTCTTCATTTCAGCCCACAAAGGTATCAACATCGAAACTCTCAAAGACTCTATTTACGACAGGCTGGGTTTCATTCGGGTTTACTTAAAGCCGCAGGGCCAGGCCGCAGATATGGAAGAGCCACTTATAGTAATGAGCGGAACAAATATAGGCCAGATCTGTGACCGTCTGCACCGAGATTTCCGCAGAAAATTCCGCTATGCCCAGGTATGGGGTACATCCGCAAAACATCCCGGACAACGAGTTGGCCTTGACCATAGAATGATGGATGAAGATATCCTTACAATTATCATTCAGAAGTAAAAGAAAATTCGGGAAAAGAAAAAGAAAAAGAAAAAATCAGAAACTTTCGCATCCCGTACTTTTTTCTGAGTTATGCGCTCTCAAAGGCATTTATTGTCTCAGAGGCATTTGAGAAAACACTTCTTTTACCCTCATTTTCGGAATCCAGGGAGCTATTGGCTTCGACTTCTTCTTCAAACTCAGCAGCGCATTCAGCCGGGCTTTTTCTGGGAGTGCTTTCAGGCATTTTCTTGAAAATCTCGATTTTCCCGGTAGCTTCGAGACCATACCTTTCTTTTGCAGCTTCGAGAATAGTTGCAAGCATTCCTGAGTAAGAAATATCAGCGTAAGCTGCCATTTTTGCTAGGTGCCCGTCCCAGCACCAGCCGGGGTTAGGATTTACTTCAAGAAGCCGGGGTTTTCCTTCAGCGTCAAGCCTCCAGTCAAAACGAGCATAATCCCGGCAGCCCAGCCTGTTGAAAAGAGTAAGACACCATTTTACAATTTCCTTACTAGTCTTTTCCGGGAGATCTGCAGGGATGGATTTGATCTTCCAGTAAGGAGAGTCAGGAAGCCACTTGGCCTCATAACCACAGATTTTTGGAAGTTCTTCAGGAACTGCCGAGTAATCTTCCTCTGTGATAGGCAGTACAGTACATCCAGGCGGGTTTCCGATAATGCCAACACTAATATCTTTTCCAGGAAGGAATTCTTCCAGCAAAAAAGGCTTATCTGATCCTATTTTATCCCGGGTTTCAGCCAGAATTTCTAGAAGCTCCTCCACACTATGGACGATACTTTTTTGTGTAATTCCGAAACTCGAGTCCCCTGAGTTAGGCTTTATAAGCAAGGGAAAAGAGAGAGAAAGCTTTTTAAGGTCAAAATCCCCGATCACAAGCATTCCCTTTGCGACAGGAATTCGTAGCTCTCTGGCAACTCCCCTTACAATGGACTTGTCATAACAGAAAGCAAGGCATTGAGGGCCTGCTCCTGTATAAGGGATATTCAGTTGTTCAAGCAAGGCAGGAACATGAAGTTCTTTTGTAGGGTCATTGTAAAAACCTTCATCACATAGGTTAAGTACAAGATCAATTTTTCCTGCCTTCTTCTTCAGATCGTCAAGCAGCATTTCATGCCTGTCAAAGAAAGTAAATCTCATGAAAGGAATCTCTGCAAGCGCCGTTTTCATTTTCTCAAGCGTGTCGAAATCATCGTCGTCGAACACACAGGCAGGCTTGACCTGGTCTTCTTTTCTCGGATCTCCCAGCACGACTGCAATGTTCATGGGTTTTTTATTCTCAGCTGCCTGAAGAGAAGAATGCCAGGGTTTTTCAACAAAAGCCGAGAGCAGGATTCTCTGTTCCATCATCCCTGCGTCCTGAGTGCCTGCGGATACAGGACTGAAGATTGTATGAAAAGTAGGACTGCTAAATCCTGACGCAGTAAGCAGCTCAAAAAGGCTTTCCTTATTGTATAACCTTTCAGCATAAAACTGGTCTGCGATTATTCCCCTGTCAATGCGGCTTATAACTTCCCTACAAATTAACCTGTCCCCATCTGCTGAAAGAGCCCTTTCCCTGCAGACAAAGTACTTTCTGTCCAGCCATTCCCATGACCTCGGCTGGAAGCTCTTTTTCATATGATCTCCGTCTACTGCATCAATAAAAACTCTACCCTCTGGCTTCAGAACTCTGAAAATTTCTTCAAGAACTTTTCGATCCTGCAGAGTTGAATCAAAGTAGCCAAAACTGTTGCCCATGATAGTAACTACATCAAAAGTATCAGAAGGATAGGGAAGTTTTCTTGCATCCCCCTCTCTGAACCTGACCTGCAGGTTTTCCTTCTGTGCTCGGGTTCTTGCCTTCCTGATAAGGTACTGGGACCTATCATACCCCTCCACGTTTGAAAAACCTCTTCTTGCCAGCTCAAGTACGTGTCTTCCCTGTCCGCAACAGAGATCAAGAATTTTTTCTTCCGGAGATACTCCTAAAATGGAAACAATGAGATCGACCTCTTTCCTGGTTACCTCCAAATCATCCAGAAGGTCGGCATCAGTCTTAAGATAAAGTGAGTTAAAAAGAGTCTGCCACCAGTCGGGCCGAACATGAGTTTCAAGATCTTCAACAGGCCCGAAGGTTTTTTTCTGTACGGTACCCTTAGCGCGTTTGCGCCTATTTGTATCTGTATTATTCTGGGTCATGATCTTATATCTTCCAGAAAAAAGTGTATGTGCTTTGAGTATATCAAGTTTATTAGAGGGTTTGGAACCTTATATACTTTTAGAAGAAAGAGATTGAACTTATTAAGGGATAATGGGCCTTTAAATTGAGTTTTAAGCGATAATAGGCGCCCCATATCCGTTCAAAGAGAAGCGATTACTTTTAAGAATTAAAGAAAAATATAATATATAATAGCATCTAAAAACGTTATTAAAGCTCCAATTCGGGAAAATTCAACAAAAGAAAGGGTTTCCCCCTCTTTTTCCGCATTCTGGATAATTATAACATTGCTTGCAGCCCCCAGGATTAACAAGTTGCCTGCAATTGTACTTCCCGCAGCAAGCGCCATCAGCTGCCCCTGAGAAACTCCACTGCCCAGAGCAGGCAGGTAGAGCGCAACAAAAGGAACATTTGAAATAAGCTGACTGAGTCCGATGCTGAGAGCGAGGATAGTTGGTACAGAGCCTAACTGCGGAGATATCTTGCCAAGCAGTCCCTGACATGTCCCGGAGATCCACACGCTTTCCATCAGCACAAACATCGAAACGAAAAAAACCAGAGTTGCCCAGTCAATATTTTTCAGAATCTCAATGCGTTTTCTACTGAGCAAAACAGGCGATGCGGAGAAAAGAGCAAGCCAACTCAGGCTGAAGTCCCAGGAAGGCAAAAATTCTACAAGAAAGATTTTACAGGCTATAAGAATTAGCATAAGGGTGATAGCTATTTTTGCAACCCTGGCCAATTCAGGATCGTTAACGATTTCTTGAGAGTGAATCAGAGCTGATTTTCCGAATTCCTGCCGGAAAAAGAGTCTCAGAACGATATAAGCAATTATGAGGCATATAAGGGTTGGCAGAGCGAGTGAACACAAAAACGTTACAAAAGGAGCATCCAGGTTTCCATCGACTGCTATGAGAAGGTTCTGAGGATTTCCTATAGGGCTCATAACACTTCCTGTAGTTACTCCGAAAGCCAGCGCAAAGAGCATGAGCTTAGGAGAGATATCGTACTTTCTGGAAAAACTCAGGACTAAGGGAGTGCCCATAATTGCCAGGGTATCGTTCATAAGAATTGCGGAAAGAATTCCCGTAGAAAAGAGTACAAGCAAAACAAGTTGATCTGTATTCCTCGCCCTGGAAACTATCCGGCTTCCTAGCCAGGCAAGATACCCACTCCTGTTAAGCGCCTCTCCCACACAAAAGGCCCCGAAAAGGAAGATGAGTACGTCAGTATTAATTGCCCCCAAAGCTTCTTCAGGCGAAATCTCGCCGAGCAATAGCACCGATATAGCTCCGAATGTCATGACCTGCCAGATCTGCAGTCTCAAAGACCCAACCTGCCTGAGAGCGGTCAGTACAAAGACGCTCAGAAGGATAAGCACTGGAAGGTCGGGTAAAGGTACAAGAAAAGACATAAAAGATGTTATAGACTCTGTTGCCATAGAACTCATAAGCCCGGTAAGAGAAATTTAGAATGTGATACCTGCACAAGTATAAATTTCCTGCGCTTCAAGAGAGATTTTCCAGAGAAAAGAGGCTCTGAAGAATATGGAAAGTACGAAACCCTTAAAATGAACTGAGTGATATTTTAAAGTATGAAAATCTGGTTTCCTTTTTCTGCAACTGTCCTCCAGGAAGGAAATTTCTATGTTTCAATCTGCCCTGAAACTGATATAATTTGCAAAGGAAAAACTGTTGAAGAAGCAATTGAAAACCTGAAAAAAGAGGTCGAAAAATTCCTGGGAGAAGAGCTGTCCAATGGGTTTTCAAAAATTGTGTATTACTAGATGCCACAAATGCAGCGGCATGAGAAACAAAAAAATTGATTAAAAGCCTCAAATCATTTTTTATTGCATCCCGGAGAAGTTCCATTTTTTTCAAATGGCTTATTCAGAGGGATTATTCGACTCCGCATTTTTTCCTGAAGCTTGGTTGCCAAAGGCAAAATTCAGCATTAAGATTGAGTTTTAATTTCAGGTCATAGAAAGCCTGGGCTGTGCAATTTTGAGAAGTACGTATCTCTACCCTGAGCTGGACATATCAAATTAAGAAAACGATTTAAAAGGCAGTCTCGAACCTGAAAAAAGTATTTGAACTTAACAGTGAAAAAGGAGATATTACCCTGCCGGTTAAACGTCCATTTTTAATTTCCGGAAATACGCAGAAGAAATACATAAAAGCGCGGTAAGAAGCCTGAATAAAAAGTAAAATACAGGAAACGCACATCAAAAGAAGAGTAAGAAAAGTTCGGAAGCTTTATATTCCATATACCGTAGCCTCCGACACAGTCGGTCTGAAAATACGCTCTCCCAAGCATATTGATTCAGAACAGGATTAATGGCTTCCGAACAATTCTTAAGTTACTATTCACACCATTACTCTCTCGTTCTGTTCACTCCAAGTTTCAATATTGAATTATCCCTGGAATTATTTTAAATTAATTATACAAAAAATTGCCTATAAACAAAAAAATAGTTCCATGAAAAATATTTCAAAGCCAGAAAAGTATCGTAAGCAGAAATATATACCGATATGCAGTCTGACAGAAAATTAACACAAAATGATCCCTTACTGGCACAATAATTAAGTACATGAATTAATCTATAAGTAAAAGCTTTAATATGCAGTCCTGTAGGGTAGTGGTCAATCCTTCGGGCCTTTGGAGCCCGGGACAGCGGTTCGAATCCGCTCAGGACTATTAAAATATTTTTAGTATATATAAGTAAATACTATTTTAAAACTCTGTTAAATAGTAGAGGTGCTCGAAAGGCTTCTGGTCTGGAAATTGTTCAGCCAGTTTGAGAGAACGCCCTCTATCCCCCAATTTGGTTGGAGTAGAACCTTTCAATCAGTAAGGTTGTGGAAATATCTGGAACCATTTGGATTCGGTTAAGGTTTAAAACATCAAAAAGTGTTATTTTTTATGCCATATATTACAGGAAACTCCAGGAACCGATCAAAAAGCAATCATGAAGAAAAGCTTTCTAAATTGGAAAAGCAATTAGAAGAGGCGCAAAGGCAGATAAAAAGTCCGGAAAAAGTTTAAGGACAGGGCTCAGTAACGGCCTATAGATCTGTTTTATGAAAAGAATAAAGTAGGAAAGTAGGATAAAAATACCCCTCCTCCCAATCGTCAACATCTCCCTGGTTACTGAACTAGTAGTTCAATCACCAGCGGCCCCAATCGTCCCAGTCACAACCGCGCCGCCAGTCACATCCGCGACCGAAGAAGCCACCACGTCTAAATCCATGTCCTCCACCATATCCTCCACCATGCCCACCGTATCCAAATTCATGTCCTCCACCATGTCCACCGTATCCAAATTCATGTCCTCCGCCATGTCCACCATATCCTCTACCAGGGGCAGCGCTTGCTGATGCACCTGCAAGAGATACTACAAAAAATACAACTGCTAAAATAGCCAGTGTCTTTTTCATTCTAAGTGTTTGTTCCCCCATATTTGTCTACACTCCTAACTTTTGTTCAAATTGATACAATTCAAAGGTATTGTTTTATAATCGCTTTTCGCAGGCAGATGCATTGAGTAAATATTATTTCACCAATTTGTCATAAGAGTTTATTTCTTGAAGAGAATGCTATTGGCATATTCTATCTTCACTTTATGTCCAACGTATTATGTGCCTATGAAAGCGATTTCAAATTGTATCACTACGAGGTCATCATTCATAGAATATAATATCAATAGAATTATAAATAAGAAACCAATAATTATCAAAATCCGAAATAATCTTGTCAGGTCCCCGCAGATACATCTTCAGTAATGATATTTATTACAATTCATTCTCACTTTCTACAGAACTCCACAAAAATAACACTTGCTTATCCAAAATAGTAATAGGCTCAAAGTTAATATCGGTTTGAATATTATAAAACTGGATAAATAGGTAAATAAATATTATGAATGTGTAGTTTCTAAGGAGCCTGGACTTTTTTTCTGAAGGTCTTTTTTCTCAATTCCATAGGACTTACGCAGTTGGACTGAAAAAGCAGCAGCATAAGACTTCACGGGATCCAAATCACAATATGACAGATCTGCTCGTGTTCTATTGTCCCTCGGGTGCGTAAGCCCTACCAGGTATCTCAATCTTCAGCATCCCAATTAGTGCTGAACGAATCTTCAATCACTAATCAATAGTAGTCCTAACTGTTCCAGCCGTGGCCGAGGAAGAAACTGCTCAGGAATATAACCTAATTTTTACATAGCTTCAAGTTAAAGTCCTGTTGGGTAAAAGGGGAAACTTATTTTTGCGATTCAGCCAGATCTTTTCGCATTTTTCTTTTAAGCATCTGTTCAAAGATCCAGCCAATAGCATTGTAAACAGGATTAACCGGTAAGTCCGCGTAATATTTTGCTCCCGGACTGAGCCAGCCTTTTTCTTTCCAGTACGTGTAATCAGCTGGGGAGCTCTCACCAATTTCGCCAAAACTTGCCTTCTGGGCATGAAAAATTGATACATCTCGAAGCCCTGGAGAGCGGCTTTTTTTCTGAAGAGCATTGTAAAATGCAAACGCAGCTTTCTCAAGTTTCTGGCTATTTTTCTGTGCTTTCCTGTTGGAAATTTGCATCGGAGGAGTTACGATACCAACACGATAAGATACTTCAAAACCCCATATACCAACTACTAGTTTTAAATAATCGAGAACTTCCTTAAGACCCAGCGCGCCTGTGGTAGAGAGAAGAAGGGCTTTTTTATCGAAAAAACGGGGGCGATGAAAGATATAAGAGAAACGGTCTATGAATGTTTTCATGAGTGCAGGCACATTCATACCATAAACAGGTGTAGCAAAGATTACCCCATCGGCAGAATGCATTTTCTGCTCGATAACGGAGGCATCATCTTTATGCGGGCAATGATTCTCTCCTTTCATAAAACAGACAAAGCAACCAGAGCACTGCGATAAATCCGCATCTTTGAGCATAAGATATTCGAATTCAACATTGCCCTTAGACTGCATGAACTTTTCAATTTTCTTCGCCGCTCGATATGTATTACCTTTTCGCGGACTTCCTATGATAACCAGAATTTTCATGACCTTGGACATATTCCTTCCGTTTTTTTACCAATAGTGCAAGTATAACCTGTAAACTTCACTATTGTTCAAATTTATCCTAAAATTATTACTTTGTTAGTATTGCCGTAAGGTTTTCTTATCAGAAGTGATTTGTTTTCCAGTTTCTGTAACAACCTGCTTACCTTTACTTTTGAGAGACCTGACTCAAGTACAAGTTCGCTTTGAAGTATCTCTTTTTTTTCGTAAACGATTAAATATACTTTCTTTTCATCTCCCTCAAGTAGGTCAGACGCGATTTTCCTTTTGTGTTCAGATTTATTAAATGAGAATTGTTCAGCTTCATAAAATGGAGGTCTATCAGCTTTATATGGCAATGATACTGCTTTTTCAAAGTCAAGTTCAAGTTCAAGTTCTCTGGGAGTTTCGATTTCTTCTTGAACAGTATCGTTACCGCCCACTTTACTTGTGCAATCTTCTTCATGATAAAGTGAAAGCTGGTTTTCAATTGCTGCTTCTACAATTGTCGGAGTTGTTATGTTTTGGATCATTCCTATGCTTGTAGTGAGCATGGTTAGACTATAAGTTCCTATAGAAGCCAGAACGATCATGATAATTACCTTGTTCATCGTGAACATTGTAGGGACAGCGACGGCAAAAGGCTGCCCGTTGATCAAAGAGACAGAAAGACTTGTTATCCCTTGAGAAAAGAGAAGCAAAGAGAGGGAAAACAATGATGCTGCAAGAATTATTGCATATGCCAGTTCTTTCTTATTCACTGTAATTCCTCGATGGACCAATAGTCATAACTCCGCTGTGCTTGAGAGACGAATTATCTTTATCGACTAAAACTACAGAGATTGCGGAAGTATTTCCTTCTACATTAAAACCGTATTCGCTATTATTTTCGTGTTTACTGTTATTCAACAATTCTCTGTAATATGAAACCGTTTCATTGTCACCATTTAGTATCTTTTCCAGCTCATCATAAGAGATAGTTACCGAATTATATGGTGTTGAAGAGTATACAAGGTAGGGACCATCCGTAACAAGCGAGGTTTCTAGCTCATAGAATGGATATGCTGCATTCCAATCAAAATCGATACTATTTTTATTTATAGACTCATTAAAAGAATCTACTGTTTTGGAACCTATCAATGTTACCTGCTCATCATCAAATAAAACACTATCAGGATATTTACGATTAACCTCTGACAATATATTTTTCACTTCATTAGTGATAAGATGCTGCGGGATAACAACTCCAGTAGAATTTGCTTCTACAGTAACAAAGGTAGTTTTTTCCTCTGGAACGTTCTTACTGCCCGCATAACCAAGTGCAATAGCAATTATACATATTACCAGCAAAAAGACTACTGCACCATTTTTATACGCTTTCATAACGAAATCATCTCTCAGGTCAATTTAGCATTATAATATTTAATAAGTGTTTAGAATTTATATTTTTTATATTATCAAAGAAGTCTGAATTTGCAGAACAAAACACGATATAGTTATCAAATAAAAAATATATGCACATGTGTGCATATATTTAGTAGGCAATCATTTTTTTCCTTAGACATATATCATCAATTTGCGAAATTCTAATGATTCCAGAACCTTCAATACCATTCATCTTTGTTTTAACTCATCTTATATCCTGTCTCATAAAAACTACATATGTTGCTACAAGAGAAACTATTGCCCACACAAACATTGTGATAATGTTGCTTATCTTTCCCGATAGAATTTCGAACATGTCGATTTCACTCTGTGGGGAATCGGATCCCGTCATGCTATTTACAAAATCATTTCCTAAAATAGCACTGGCAATCTGCTCATAATTTTGAGTAGGTGATATAAAAGACTCTATCGTATTTTGAATCTTCCATTTTTTTTGATATTTCTCAAATGTGCTTTCTCCACCATCTTCACTTAAATTTATCTCACTATTATCACTAACTGCGATACTAACGGAATCAGTGGAAGATATTTTCCCACCATAAAACGCCGTATCGTCTGTTGGAACCATTGCATCTGCAACTATACCTGAAAAGGAAGTTATTATCATTGTACTTAATATCCAAAACATGAATGAGTTAAGTATGGAACTCGTCCCGCTTTTAGATACTGTTGAAAAAAAGATACTTATCCCTAAAAAAGTAATGAGATACAGTGTTGATATTACCATAAACAGTGCTATAGCAATAAGGTCAGATCCTGTTAAGTTCACCCCCATAACTAGCGCGCAAGCGATTGAAAGTATGGATGTGATAGCAAGTGTTAATATTAGCACTCCAATCTTCCCAAGGAATTTACCGTTGACGACATCTTCCCGGTACAGAGGATAAGACAGGATTAATTTCAAGTTACCTCTTTCTTTCTCTCCTGAAACTGCATTATATCCGAGAATTATTGCTAGTATTGCCCCTATTACTCCTATATTTGTCACCATTTCCTGAAATACTACAGCTGTTAGTTTTGGTTCGGGAAAGTCAGTGAAAACGCTATTTTTATCTGGATTCTGATTTTCAACCTGAGATTTCTGATATTGGTCAAGTTGCTTGTTATAATTGTTGATCCCCATAACAGAAGATACTAACATTAACACTAAAAATATTCCAAATATAGTCAGGAATGTTTTACTCTTTATACTATCAAAAAACTCCTTTTTTGCAATTACTGCGACTTTATTGTTGTTCATTTAAGCCACCTGGTAATATTTTTCAAAAATATCGTACAAATCTTCTTTCTCGTACTCAAGAGTTAGAACAGGCACGTGATTTTCATTCAGTATAGAGACAAGAGATTCCCTAATGTCTGTTTCAGATGTGATTTTGAATACATCATCTTGTTGAAAAAATGAGATATCTTTTATTGACTTGAGAATTGATGCTGTCTTTTCAACGTCTTTTGTCTCGAGGAGTATACAATTACTCTTTTCTTGTTTGCAAAGATTCTCAAGTGTGTTATATGCCACTAATTTCCCTTGCTTCATAATGGCAATTTTCGAGCAGATATCTTTGATCTCTGACAAAACATGAGAAGAGATTACTATCGCAATCCCTTTCTCATTTAGTTTTTTAAGAAGCAAGTTCATTTCTATTCGAGCTTTTGGGTCCAGTCCTGATGTGGGTTCGTCTAGAAAGATTACTTTTGGGTCTTTAACAAGGGCCTGTGCAAAGCCGATTCTTTGTGTCATTCCTTTAGAAAACTCACCGACTTTCTTATCTGCCCATTTGCTCATACCGACAATTTCAAGAAGCTCCGGCACTTTGGATTTATCGGCGTCTGCAAGCTCAGAAAAATATTCGAGGTTCTGTTTTGCGGTTAAATTTTCATAGTAAAGGGTGTTATCCGGAAGAAAACTTATGGTCTTTTTTAAAGCCATCATATTTTTTTCGATATCTTTACCACAAACTTTTATATTTCCTGATGTCTGCATGGTCAATCCTGCAAGCATTACAAAAAGCGTTGTTTTACCTGCCCCATTATGCCCCAGAAGCCCGATCAAGTCACCTTCATATATATCAAGCGATACGTCGTCCACTGCTGTTAAATCACCATATTTCTTGGTGAGATTATGGATTTCAAGAATTTTCTCCATGTTTATCTTCTCCCATATTTTTTATACACGAAAAACAAACCGGTGACTACTAAAACGATAATTGTTATTCCAATCCAGGCTGAATTTGATTGTGATTTTACATTAACTCGTAATTTCGTTTCTTCAGTCTCTACATTATCAGCTACTCCTTTTATACTCACAAAATAGTCCCCGCTTTCAGTTTTAGAGGGTATACGGATTGTTAGGTCTACAGTCTTGTATTCTTTTGGCTTTATAAGATCAATTTTTTTCTTAGAAACATAGATCTCCCAACTATCCATTGATGATTTTATATCAAGTCCAATATCCTTCAGCTCTACATCACCAGAATTAAAGACCCTTATAGGTACGACAATTTCAGATCCACTCTTGCCTGAAACATAGACTTTTGATAATTGGATGGCAAGTTTTTCAATAGATTTGCTGGAATTTCCTTCCACAATAAAAGGGAAAATTAGAACAGCTGATGACCTACCAGAAGCATTTATAGTAAGATTATGTTCTCCTAGAGTACAATCGTTATCGATTTTTAGTTCAACATTAACATCTTTTGTTTCGTTTGGATTCAACTTTATTTTATTAATTCGATAATCTTCGTAAGTAAACTTATGAGTATAAAATTCAGACTTACTTGCTTCCAGGCGAACTAATTCGTTTATACAACCGCTGTTATTAATTTTTAAAGGAATATTAACAGTTTCACCCTGAGAAATCAGCAGAAATTCAGGAGCAGTTGTTGACATGTTGATTTTAGAAAAAACATCCGTTTTTGACCAAATTTTTAATTTAAGTTTACCAGTCCCATTATCATCGACATTGATGGCAATCGATGAATTTAAGAAAATAATTTTGTTTTTGAGCTCCCCAATTTCTTTAGACCCGCTAAAGGATTTTAGTTGGTAGAGCTTTTCAGAACCCTCAATATCGTCTTTTTTATTAAACGTAACCAACTGAATAAAATCTGTTCCGTTTTTTTGGAAATCACGACGATAGCTTATGATATAATTCCCTAGTTCTATGTTTTCATCTGTAGATAAATTAATACATTCTTCAAGCCACCCCCTATCATTAAAGTTGTCTATCTGAGATTCACTCTTATTTACAATTTCAGTAGATTCAGCAGTAGCTGAACAAGTCAATCTACTAAACAGGAATATAAATAAAAATACAGATAACAATGCAGCTTTTTTATTTTGTACATTTAAGAATTTGCTTTTCATGTTATAATGTCCAATTATTCATTTTTAGAAGTCCGATAATACCTGGGTTGAAACGGTATTTTGAATTAACCTGAAACCAGTTGCGGAAACATGAAACACATTGATACAGTATTTAACTGTACATTATCAGGAACAAAAACCAGAGAGTAGAAAAAGAGGAGTAAAGCTCAATATACCAGTAAACACAAGAGATAGAAAGAAAAAGAAGAGAAGAAGACCAATAAATAGATAAAGAAATATCATATCCTGGAGTTATAATGTTAGCAGCAATAATCAGGTTAAATAAAATTTTAAGATGAGCTCAACCATTAAAAGGTAATAAAAAATAGGGAAAAAATAAGGCTGGATAAAGGGTTTAGTTCTTACTTTTTCTTGCTAAAATACTTCAATCTTTTAGTTGTAATAATATCAGAATCTTTCATGGGGGCGAGAGGATTTTGTCTTTTATATCTGAAGATGCAGGACCTGAGGAACTTGAGTCAATAGCAGTGGCAGTACATTCTCTTGTAGGGCTTCCGACTACCATTCGCAGCCTTGAGAAAAAGGGGCTTCGCCTGGAAAAAGGAAAAATCCTTGATAGAGACTATACCGGACCTGTACTCGAAGAGGTGCTCAGAACCGGCAAGACTGTACGTGGAGTTCCAAAAGAAGGCACATACCTGGGCAGGAACGTGGCTGTTTCTCCAATCTTCTCGGAGGAAGGAAAGGTTATTGCGGCGCTCGGAATCGTGGATTTGCTATCTGTCCTTGAGATGCAGGAAATAATCAGGACTGTGGTAAACAACAGTCCGGCAGTGGTTTTTCTGTGGAGAAATGAAGAAAAATGGCCGTCAGAATTTGTTTCTGAAAATGTGATCCAGTTAGGGTACACAGTGGAGGACTTTATTTCAGGGAGGGTTCTGTATGGGGAAATCATCCATCCAGATGATCTGAAGAGAATTGAGGATTCACTCGAACAGCGCATCCGGAGAGGCGAAGTTGACTTCGATATAGAGTACAGAATCTTTACAAAAGCCGGCGATCTGCGCTGGGTGAATGAAAGGGCCTTTATTCAGCGGAGTCCTGAAGGGGAAGTTACCCACTTACAGGGGCTCGTACTGGACGTAACCGAGCAGAAGGAGAATGAGGAGGCCCTAAGAAAGTCTTTTGAAACGCAGAAGTTGCTGAGAACCATAATAAACAACAGCCAGGCAGTGGCTTTTTTGTGGGAGAATAAAGAAAATCTGCCTGCGGAATATGTTTCAGAAAACGTAACTCAGTTCGGGTATACGGTAGAAGATTTTACCTCAGGGAAAGTCCCTTTCGAGAACATCATTCATAGAGATGACATCGATACAGTTGTTGAAACCCTTAAACGCAACATCGCAGAAAAGAATGATTCTTTTGATATGGAATACAGAATTCTCACAGGGGACGGAAAAATGCTCTGGGTAGATGAGAAAACTTTTATCCAGAAGGATATTGAAGGCAAAGCAACCCATATTCAAGGTCTTGTAGTTGATATTACTGAGAGAAAAGAAGCCCAGAAAATGCTTGAAATCCAGCGGGAACTCGGAATGGACCTGAGCACTACATGGAACCTCCAGACCATTCTCAACCGGGTTCTCGATGTCTGCCTGCAGATAAATGGGGTCGATGCCGGGGGTATATATCTCAAGGACGAACTCCTGGACCAGATTAATCTGGTCGCATATAGAGGATTTTCTCCCGAGTTTAAAGAAAAGATTTCCAGATATAAGGCTAATTCCGAGGAGGCAAAGCAAATCTGGTTCGAAAAGCCCATATACTCACTGGATTTCTACTCCGAAAAAATGGATGACGCTGTAAGGAAAGAGGGAATCAAAGCTGCTGCAATAATCCCTCTGAAATATAGAGGAGAGATTGTAGGCAGCCTGAACTTTGCCTCCCATACTCTGGATAAGATTCCCTGGAGTATTCGAAATTTCCTTGAGAGCACTGCTCTCCAGGTGGTAAACCATATTGCACCAATTTGCATCCAGGCGGAACTTTCGTAAGCTTCAAGCTTTCGGCAAATTTCGGCAAACCCTTTATAAAAAAGCTCGTTAAGGGGCCCATAAAGCCATGTCTGAAATTGATGTTGTTCGCTACTGGGGCAGTTTTGTACGTCTGCCCGGGTATGTCCCTCATTACAAATGACTTTATGGACCAATAAGAAAGATGTAAGTAATATTATAAATTGACGATAATAAAAGGATCGATTCTTTAATTAGTACTGATATTTAGGGATCATGCAGCCTCCTGTGCCTTACAATACCTGATCCAATTTACTAATCAGAAATACTATTCTCAACGGCTCCGAGATCTTGAGTTTTTGTATAAAAAATCAGGTTCCATACCAATGAAAGAATATGGAATTTATAGGAAGAAGCGTAAACCCCTAAGTCTTTATCTCAGGGGTAGTTCACGCCGCTTACCTGCCCCCTGCTTTAATACTCTTCAAGATTTCCTTTAATCCGGGTCTTTTCCCGTACATCAGCAGGTAAGCCCTGAAAAGCCGGCTGGAAAACAAGATCACTCCATGAACCGAAATAAACAGGATGGAGATGCTGGCAAGAACCTGATAAACAGGCACGTCTGTTGCTCCAATCCTGGCAAGCATGGCTACGGGAGAAGTGAGAGGGAAAAGGGAAAGAAAAATTGAAAGCGAGCTGTCGGGGTTTGTCAGGAGCAGTTGCATGAATAAAAGGGGAGATATGGCTGCAAATGTGAAAATTCCTGCAACCTGCTGGCTCTCCTGAAGAGAGCTGGTTACTGCCCCTATTCCTGCCATCATGCTGGAAAAGAAGAGGAAGCCGAGCAGGAAATAAATCAGAGCAAGGAAAAGGAGCATGGGCTCAATTCTTATTGGAAGAACGTACCTGCCCCCGAGAGTAATTACCGTGAGCCAGACAACAATCTGCAGAAGGCCGACTGCGCCAAGGCCCAGGATCTTGCCTGTAAGGAGTTCGGAAGGAGTTGTGGAAGAAAGTAAAATTTCTATTATCCTGTTCTCTTTCTCTTCGGCAACACCGCGAAGGAGATAATTCGAAGCCGAGAAAATACTGAAGAAAAGGAGAAAACCTGTGAGAATGGGAAGGCCAAAGTTGGTAAGAATTTCGGCAATGCCCTGCTCAGAGGGTTCTCCGTGCTCCCCTACATTATAGAGTTTTAAATCAACCGGATCTTTGACCCTATTGAGAACTGACTCATCCACTCTGTTTTTAAGGAGGGAAGTGATGACAATATCCGAGAGTTCGGCAGACAGTTCAACTCCTGGTACAGCTACTTCTTTTTCAAAGGTATAGAGTTCTATTGTTCCGGCTTCAAGAAAGTCTTCAGGAATTACGAGATAAGAAGAAATCTGTCCTGCCTGTAAGGCCTGCCTTGCTTCAGAGGCTTCTCCGTACATTATAAAACATATGGTTGAAGTTTTCGCCCCAAAAGGGCCTGCGGAAAAGCCTTCATCTGTTATTGGCCCTGGAAAGTTGAAGGAGCCAGTCATATCAACATAGCCTATTTTCTGGTCTTCGGCAGGAATCATGCCTGCAAGCATTGTCGGAAAAATAGTCATCGCCGTAAAGAAAAGAGGAAAAATAAAGGTCATAAGAAGGAATTCTTTACGCTTTATGGTTTTCAGGAACTCATGCCTGGCAATAATAAAAGTTTTTCCGGAAAAACTACTCATTTACGGCACTCTCCACAGTTTCAATAAAAATTTCGTTCAGGGAAGGAAGAGACTGCTCAAAACACAGGATTTCTGCCCTATGGATAAGTTCCTTAAGAAGAATCTGGGTGTTTACGCCTTCTTCAGGAAAGATTTCAACAGATTTTTCATATTCTGTTATTTTTCTTATGCCGGAAATCTCCCTAATTGCATTCAAACCTTCTTTTTCTACGAATTCCACAATGAGAGAGTTTTTTCCATGCTCCCTCCGGATCTCATCCACAGTGCCGTAAAGCACTCTTTTGCCTTTATTGAGCATAAGAATTCTATTACAAAGTGTCTGGGCATGTTCCATCATATGCGTGGAGAGGACTACTGTCTTTCCTGAGTTTCTGAGTTCCAGAATTCTAGCCTTAACGGCTTTTGTACTTAGAGGATCAAGGCCGGAAAAGGGTTCGTCAAGAATCACAAGTTCGGGATTATGGATAATCGCAGAAAGGAACTGAATCTGCTGCTGCATTCCTTTGGAGAGTTCTTCCACTTTTTTATTTCTATGTTCATATAACTCTAGAGATTTGAGAAGGGATTCGGCGTTTAATTGAGCCTGTTTTTTAGGCATTCCTTTAAGCTGTGCCAGATAGACCAGCATCTCCAGAAGCTTCATTTTCCTGTATAATCCCCTTTCCTCAGGGAGATATCCTATCCGGTCTTTTGCAGCTGAGCTAAGAAAATCTCCAAAAACACGTATTTCTCCGACATCCGGCCTGATAATATCAAGAAGAAGCCTGATAAGCGTAGTCTTTCCTGCCCCGTTTGGCCCGAGGAGCCCGAAGATCTCTCCAGACCTTACTGAAAAAGAAATATCTTCGATAATATCCTTTTCTGCGAAAGACTTTGATACGCTTTCAAATTCTACAGTATGCATCCAGATTAAATACATTCTAATATAGAATAAGTTTATTCTAAATTTGATAGGCAAAAGCTAATTTAAGATTTCATTGAAAGTAAGAAACTATTCAGCATTAAATGGGTTAATGAGAAATTAAGGGAAATAAGGGAATTTAGAGGATAATATGTTACCAAAATTGGTTATTCACAACAGTATAAGCCTGGACGGCTCGACTACAGGCTTCGAAGCAAACCTTGAAATTCACTACAAAATCCTCAGTAGCTATCTGCCCGATGCCATGATAGTCGGTTCGAACACTGCAAAAACCGGAACCCAGTTCTTCTGCGAGAAAATCCCTGCTGAAGAGGAATCGGATTTTCAGAAGCCTGAAATCCAATCCGATGACCCCAGGGCATACTGGCTGATTGCTGACTCAAAGGGAATCCTTGAAGGGCTGATGCATGTGTTCAGGCGTTCCGAATACAGCAAAGATGTAATAGTGCTGGTCTCGGAAAAGACCCCGGAACCTTACATCAATTATCTCAAAGAAAGAAATTATGAATTCATTCGGACCGGCGCAGACCGTGTAAACGTCAGACATGCACTGGAAATTGCAAACGAAAGGTACGGCTTCAAACTCGTAGTTTCGGACAGCGGAGGAGTGCTGAATAGTATCTTAATCGAACAGGGGCTTGTTGAAGAGATCAGCCTGATAATTACCCCTGAAATTACAGGAAGAAAAGGGACAAACCTTTTCAGGAGCCTGGAAAAAAGCGGTATTCAACTCGAACTTTTAAGAGATGAAATTGTGGAAAAGAAGTATGTGCATCTGGTGTACAGGGTTTTGAAAGAGTAAAAGAGAGTCATAATTTAGAACTCGACCTGTGTGACAGCATTCCGGACGAGGTTTCCTGCCGAGTAATTGTAGTAATCTATGCGCTCAAGTGGTCAACTACCCACGACTGACGTCTTGAAAGTTATTCTTCTTTTTATACTGGCATATTGATAGTATCTGAGTTTTACTGCTGAACAGTCAGGGATTTATCAAAGATTTACGGTAACTCTCCAACCTGGGAAAAACAGCCTAAATAGCCATTTTTCATACGATTCAATGGATAAATCTCCCTGAATTATTTTCCTTTAATTGTTGGTTATTGATTGCGTTTTTTATTGGTTAGTAATCAAACTTATCTGTGATGTCAAAATCAATATCAATCAATGAGCTTGGGTAGGCTGAATAATTACGATTTAGAATGTATTTGGTTGAAGGAGTTTTATAATGGAGTCGTGAACTGGAACTAAATTAGATCGAAATCTAAAGGAATGTTTATATAAAATCGTTATAGTTCAACATAATATATATTTACAGTCACGCTGTCAAAATGCATATTTTTCCTCTCGAAAAAGGAGAAAACATATTTATTGATTTCTGAAACTCGTGACTATTTTCTATTTTTTAGAGGATAAGCATAATGAATAATAATTAAAGATCTGTGCAAAAAAGTTTATAATGTAAACACATATAATGTTAGAAAGTATTAGGCGAAAAGTTCCGGGGAAAAAAGAACCCTCGCAATAGAAGTTTACGGTGGAATGTAAATACGAACTACAGAATTATTCCAATTATTACTTATAGAAAGGACAGTTTCAAAAATCTCGCTTTAAGTGGGATAAGAGCTGGAAAGCCTGTACTCTCTGCTCCGATTGAAACACACTTTACAGGCTTTGTTTTAACCGCCGAACCCCGGCTTAAGGAGTGAATGTTTTTGCTCGAAGCCTTCGTTTACGGCGCTGTTATAGCTCTTATATTCGGAACTGTCCTGCCTTTCCTGTACCGCAATAAAAAAGCAAGAAAGGCTTCCTTCGGCCTATCTTTGATTTCTTCAATCCTGCTCCTGATATTTGCAGGCATAGTCCTCTACACGGGAAAAGAGCCTGCTTTTCAAGCCTTCCGATTTCTTCCCGGACTGGACTTTACCCTGGCCGCAGACCGGCTCTCAGCAGGCTTTATTCTGCTGATTGCGGCAGTTGTGCCAGGGGTTTCAATATATTCCATTGAATATGTAGAACATGCTAAAAGTGAAGCCGGAAAAGACCTGCAAACAGCCCTTACAAATCTTTTCATCCTTGCCATGCTGATGGTCGTACTTGCAGGAAATATGGTCGGATTCCTGGTTTTCTGGGAAATAATGTCCCTTTCTTCCCTATTGCTCGTGCTCCACGATTATTCCTCGGAAGAAAACAAAAAAGCAGGTTTCTTTTACTTTGTAATGACAAGTCTGAGTACAACCTTTCTTTTCCTGGGTTTTATAAATCTGTTCAGGCTAACAGGCTCTGCCGAATTCGGACAACTGGACTACCCGACAAACGTCCTGACCTTGCCTTTCCTCTGTCTCTTTATAGGTTTCGGAATCAAAGCAGGGATTGTCCCCTTCCACAAATGGCTACCCTATGCTCATCCCGCAGCCCCTTCAAGCATTTCGGCTCTGATGTCAGGAGTCATGCTGAAGGTTGCAATCTACGGCTTCCTGCGTTTTTTACTTTTTGTTTCCGCCCCCGAACTCTGGTGGGGGATACTCGTTCTTATAGCAGGCAGTCTCTCAGCCGTGTTAGGGGTAATTTACGCACTCAAGGAAAGCGATATAAAAAGGCTGCTTGCCTATAGTAGCATTGAAAATATCGGTATTATTTTAATAGGGATTGGCCTGTATCTAATATTCAAAGTCGAGGGACTTGAAGCCCTTTCTCTCTTAAGCCTTGTAGGGGCCTGTTTTCACGCTTTTAACCACGCTCTTTTCAAAAGCTTGCTCTTTCTCTGTTCAGGCTCAGTGGTTCATGCCACTGGCACACGGAATATCGAAGCCTTTGGAGGCCTCGTAAAACGTATGCCCCATACTGCCGCTCTCTTTCTGATAGGCTCGGTTTCGATTGCAGCCCTGCCTCCGACAAACGGCTTTATAAGCGAGCTAATTCTTTTTCAGGCTTATTTCTACTCTTCAGCTCTTCCGGACCCTCTCCTAAAGGTCCTTCTCATTACTACCCTCTCGGTCTTTGCACTTACCAGTGCGCTTGCAGCAGCCCTCTTTGTGAAGCTTTTCGGAATTACCTTCCTTGCTCTTCCGCGGACGAAGTGCGCAAAAGAAGCCACCGAAGTCTCAAAACTCATGCTGCTCGGAGAAGCTGTACCTGCGGCTCTCTGCATACTCTCAGGGCTGTTTTCATCCAGGCTTCTGATCCTGCTGGGCTTTGACCTTGGGATTCCGGATATGCTGCCTCTCGGGCTGATTCTCGTTGGAGCCTGTGGGCTGGTGTGGCTTGCAGTTAATAATTCCGGCACTTCGAAAAGCCCAAGGATAAGTAAAGAAACCTGGGGTTGCGGAATCCTGGCCCAGCACCCTACAATGGAATACACCTCTGCAGGCTTTTCAGAGCCTCTTGTGGTCATCTTCAAAAAGATCTACAGGACTGAGATCTCCAGTACCAGGGTGTATGCGGATACAAAGGAAAGCATCTTTAAGAGCGGGACTGCCAGGATTCACCTAATTAAGTTCTTTGAAGAGCATCTATATCTCCCTGCGGCCTGTGCAGTCAGCGGGATCTCTTCCCAGGTCTCCAAAATGCAGAATGGGAAGCTGGATACCTATGTGCTCTATGTTTTCATTGCGGTACTTACACTGATGATATTTACGAGGTATTTCGCATGAATGCTTCATTCCTCTTATTTGCCCTGCTAAATACGAGCTTCGTCCTGCTGGTCTCACCACTCTTTATGAGCCTGATCAAAAAGGTCAAGGCATATGCACAGGGAAGAAAAGGCCCACGACTCCTGCAGAGCTATTTTGATTTGCGCAAGCTCATGCAAAAGGAGGTTGTATACTCTCCTAATTCCTCCTGGATTATGAGAATCACACCCTACCTCAACCTGGCAGTCCTTCTCCTTGCTACACTCTTTGTTCCAATAGTCTTTATTCCGGAAACTTCCGGAGGAGTGGGAAATATAATAGTCTTCCTTTACCTGCTTGCGATAGAGCGTTTTTTTACGGCATTGTGTGGGCTTGATGCAGGCAGCACTTTCGGGGGTATGGGAAGTTCCCGCTTAATGAGCCTCTCGGCTGTGGTTGAACCTACAATGATCATAGCCTTTGCTGCGCTTGCATATGTATTAAAAACCGTAAATTTTCACGAAATGTTTACAATAACTGCCGGTTCCACAATCCCGGAAAGCCCGACTCTGACCCTTATCTCAATTTCCCTCTTTATTATCATTATAGTGGAAACCGGAAGGCTCCCCGTGGACAACCCTGCAACACATCTTGAGCTTACCATGATCAACGAAGCCATGATCCTTGAACAGTCCGGGAAAAACCTGGCTTTAATAGAACTTACCCATACAGTTAAACAGACAATCCTGATGGCAGTCCTGATAAACATCCTGGCTCCCTGGGGACTTGCAACCGAGTTGACCTTAACAGGGCTTGCAGTCTCATGTCTCTACTTCCTTATAAAGGCCAGTCTGCTGGCGGGGCTAATAGGACTCTTTGAGTCCTCCCTTGCAAAAATGCGGCTTTTCAGGCTGCCCGGATTCTATATGATGGCCTTTTTCTTTTCCGCACTCACCATCCTGATGGAGGTGTTTACATGATATCCTCTTTCCTGACAGATCAGGCATTTCTCGAAGACATAGTCCGGATCCTCTTTGTCTTTGTGCTGATCACTGCAGCCTTTACACTTTCCACAAGGAATATTGCATCACTTCTGACCGTATATACTGTTCAGTCCCTGCTACTGGTCTTTATCGCCGTGTTTCTCTACCTGATTCAGGGCAGCCAAACGCTGCTTGCGATAGCAGCCCTGACACTTGTGAGCAAGGTACTGTTAATTCCCCTCTTTATAAATTTGGTCGGGGAAAAAATCAAAATCAGCAGGGACATGAAGTTTAACTACCTGGAACCAACAGCGTCCCTTCTTGTAAGCATGGCCCTAATCCTGCTTGCCTATGTCTTTCTCTCCGGCTTTTTCAATGAATTTGTCCTCGGAAAGTTGTTTTTCATCGGGGCTGTTATAGGATTATCCCTGACTCTGATGGGTATGCTTGTGATATTTAGCCGGAGAAAAGTGATTACAAAAGTTATAGGGTACCTGACAATGGAAAACGGAGTGCTGCTCTTCGGAATCTTTGTTGCGGATCTTCCCTTTATTATAGAAATCCTGATTGTAATAGACCTGATGATCCTTGTACTGTTAACAACTATCCTGGCAGTAGGCCTCGATTCTACGATTGAAGGGTACCACAAGCGTCTCCAGATACTTAAAATCTGGTCAGGGAGGGAACATCAATGATCATATTAGGTTATCTGGTAGTGGGAGCTGTATCTCTTGCCCTTATCTTGCTTTCGAAGTCTCACAGGACAATGAATGCCTTCTCCATTTTGCACACACTTGCGTTTCTTGCAATCGGCCTTTATGTGCTGCTCACTACCGCAGTCCCGGCTTTTGAGGCCGGAAGCGAGTATTTCTATGTGGATCATCTCAGTATCTATGAAGTTCTGATTGCAGCTTTGCTGTTCTTCCTGGCTTCGATCTATGCAAACGGCTATGTAGAAAGCCTGATGCAGGCCCGGGAACTACACAGGAGTAACCTGAAAATCTTTTATACGGCTTTCAGCCTCCTGCTTACGACAGTGACCATGGCTTTCTTTTCGGATAATCTTGCTCTATTCTGGATCTTTGCCGAACTGACAACAGTCTTTTCAGCCGCACTTGTGGCAATCCTGTCTGCCAAAGAAAACATTGACGCTGCCTTCAAGTATATCTTCATAGCGTCGGGAGCCATGCTCTTTTCATTTATAGGGCTGATCTTTCTGTATACGCTCTCCGGGGAAGTTCTCGGAAGCGGGACTCTGAACTGGACCGTGCTGACCGCAAATGCAACTCTCCTGTCTCCTAAAATGCTGACTGCAAGTTTTGTATTTTTGTTTATCGGCTTTGCAGCAAAATCCGGGATTTTCCCCTTTCATACCTGGCTTCCGGATGCACACTCAAAAGCCCCTTCAGCAGTAAGCGCCATCTTATCAGGAGTCCTGTTGAATGTAGGCATGTATGGAATTCTCCGAATGTATGCGATTGTCCGGCAAACACAAGCTGAACATCTGGTATCCCAGTTTCTCATGGGCTTTGGGCTGCTTACGATAGCATTCGCGGTCCTGAATATGCTTTTGCAGAAAAACCTGAAGATGCTGATTGCCTTTTCAAGTATGGAACATATGGGCATTATCCTCCTTGGAATAGGAGTTGGAACACCTCTTTCTCTCTTCTGGACGCTTTTTTATGTCCTGGCCCACTCGCTGACCAAAGCCTCGCTCTTCTTTTCGGCAGGTATCCTGCACAGGCAATACGAAAGCAATCTGATTCAGGACATGAGAGACGTCCTTTCGCTCCAGCCCGTTGCAGGCTGGGGATTTATTATTGGGAGCTTTGCAATCGTCGGCATGCCCCCTTTCCCGATCTTTTCGGCCAAATTCTTCATCCTGTTAGAAGCTTTCGGGTTTTCGAAATTTCTTGTTTTTGCAGTCCTCCTCCTGCTGGTCATTGCATCAGCTGCATTTGCAAGGTTTTTAATCGAGGCTTTTAGCCGGAGTTCGAAAGATACTGGAATCGGGGAATCGGAAACTCCACTTCATCCGTATATAGTCAGGAAAGGGATGAAATTTCCGATCCTGGCCATTATCTTCATGATCCTGGCACTCGGAGTTTTCTTTCCGGAATCTCTGGAAAACCTGTTGAACGAAATTGTGCACGAGCTTGGATACATTTGAGTAGGAGACAAAGAGAAGATGAATTCAAATCAAAACACAAAGAGTTCCCTGACCCTGGCAGAGCCGAAATTAATAGATGATTGCCAGCTTCCGATGAATCCTGCAATTCCTGCGACCCAGTACATTACGAATTTATTAAATGATGTTTCAGGCAAACAGCCGCTAATCGGGAAAGGAAAGAATAATGAATTATATATTCCTCTCGGAGAAGAAGAGTTTTTGAAGATCGTGCCTGTTCTTTCCCAGAAGGGTTTTGTCTTGATAAGCCTGTTCTGCGTCCAGGGTTTTGAGGGAAGCCCTGAGTTTACTCTCATTTATTTTTTCAGGCGGAGCGGTTTTACTGACGTATTTGCATTTATGCGGCATGCAAGGGCTAAAACAACATCTATTGCTACGATTTTCCCTTCTGCCTGCTGGTATGAACGAGAAATTCGGGACGGGTTTGGGGTAGAATTCACGGATGCCTTTGATAAGAGAAGGCTCTTTTTGCATGAGGCATACCCCGAAGGCTTTCACCCTCTCCTGAAATCTTTTAAAAATGGAAAAATCCAGGCTGTCGAAAACCCCAGGGAAGCATATCCTTTCAAGAAGGTGGATGGCGAAGGCGTATACCAGATTCCGGTCGGGCCGGTCCATGCGGGAATTATTGAGCCGGGACATTTCAGGTTCAGTGTGATTGGAGAGCCTATTTTCAATCTCGAAATCCGGCTCTTTTACAAACACCGGGGAATCGAAAAACTTGCTGAGGGAAAAACGCCCTCTGCCTGTGTACCCATTGCAGAAGCCATAAGTGGGGACGAAACGGTTGCCAATACCGTTGCCTTTTGTACGGCCGTAGAAAAGATTGCGGGAATCGAAATTCCAGCCAGAGCCAACCACTTAAGGACAATTCTCCTGGAGATGGAACGCATCTATTCACATATGGGCGACCTCTCTGGCATGATTACGGATATAGGATTTCCACGGATGACCACACCTTTCCTCATCCTGCGTGAAAATATTTTCAGGCAAAACGAGCTTCTCACAGGCTCCCGGTTTATGAAAAACAATATAGATATCGGAGGCATAAAAAAGGATATTTCAGGAGAGGCCCTTTCAAAGCTCTCCCTCTATTTGGAAACTTTTGCACCGAAGTTTGAATCTGCTGTTGCAGATGTCAGAGCTTCTTCGTCTCTTATTGATAGGTTTTCAACAACAGGGGTCCTAAAAAAGAGACTCGTTGCTCCGCTTAATCTTACAGGTCCCATTGCCCGAGCGTCGGGGGCTTCTTATGATATCCGCCTTGACCACCCATACGGGATCTATAGAGCCAAGTCTCCGGAAAGAAAGATCAGGGCTACAGGAGATGTCCTTTCCCGCTTTGAAGTTAAGGCTGCAGAAGTTCAGGACTCAGTTTTCCTTATACGAAAACTCATAGCCTCAGCTTCGGACTACCCGGTAACTTCCGGAGTCGCAGTTTCAAAAATTCCTGACGGATATGCTCTTTCGATGGTGGAAGCTCCTAGGGGCCAGAACTTGCACTGGGTCTACGTGAGAGGTGGGCTAATCGACCGCTACAAGATACGGACCGCCTCTTTCTGCAACTGGCGAGCAATCGAACACGCAGTCCTCGGCAATATTGTCCCTGACTTTCCACTTATAAATAAGAGTTTGAACCTCTCGTATGCCGGTACCGATCTTTGAGGTGAAATGAATGGTAAACCCACTTACATATGTTTTCCGCCGAAAAGTGACGGAAAAATTCGACTTTTCAGACGCTGAACTCGAAGCTCTCGGCTCCGAACTAAAAGCGGAAGTTAACCAGGTTTTCGGGAGCAGCCTTGCAATCCGCGAACTGGATTCAGGCAGCGATAATTCAACAGAGATTGAGATTTCAAACCTCGGAACTCCATACTATGACGTTGAAAGGTTTGGGATCTCTTTTGTGGCTTCCCCAAGGCATGCTGATGTCCTGCTGGTGACAGGAGCAGTCACTTTAAACATGGCTGAAGCCGTTATAAAAACCTATGAAGCAATGCCCTCCCCGAAGTTTGTGATAGCAGTCGGAAATGACGCCTGCGATGGCGGAATTTATAAAGGTTCCTATGCCGTACTTGGCGGAGTTGACAAGATCCTGCCAGTGGATATAAAAATCCCTGGAAACCCTCCTACCCCGAAAGAAATCCTGCGTGGGATTTTTGCCCTGGTAAAAAAAGCTTCGAAATAATATAGTAAAAACAGTTTCTTCTTTTCATTTTTGTACCCATATTATTTTTAGAAATTGTTCAATTTACAGGGTCGCTATTTGATTAATTTTCCATATCATGGGTACATTTTTTATTTGTTTCATCGGGAAGTGACGCTTATATACAATGAAATAAAGATTTCATGGGGTTTACGCTCAAATAAAGAAATGAAAGCCGACATCATGTGGAATGTCGAGTTATTTCAGAAACCGGCAGATTGGATATGCAGGCACAGAGAGACATTACCCCCAGAAAACCAAAACTTTCAGTTAAAGAAGTTGAAGCTCTGGGCTATTACGATTTTATGAGTTATCTGGGAGTACCCTATTATCATGTAGGCGGCCTTACCTCTACCAAAAAACTCGCTGAGTTATGCAGGATTGACTCTACAAAAAAGATTCTGATGGTTGGATGTGGGACCGGTTTTTCTGCCTGTTACCTTACCAGAAAAATCGGCTGTGAGGTGATAGGAATTGATATTGCGGAACTTTCGATCGAGGAAGCAAAAGAAAGGGCAAAAAAACAGGGAGTTTCAGATAAAGCTAAATTCAGAGTAGGAAATGCTTACGCTCTGCCCTTTGAACCAGGGACTTTCGATGCCGTGATAACAGAGTTTGTGTCTCAGTTTTTAGACAGAAAAAGAGCCTTCAAAGAATTTGCAAGGGTCCTGAAACCGCGGGCTTATGTGGGGATAAACGAAATGTATAGAGAAAAGGAAATTCCTGCTAAAGCCACCGAAGAAATCGCTCAAGCCGAAAAAAAATTGGAGAAAATAACAGGGCTTCCGTTTTCCCTGCCGTCACCTGAAGAATGGAAAGAAGAACTTGAAAGAGCAGGCCTGAAAGATGTTAATGTAAGAATGTGCAAACCTATCCAGTACCTTCAAGAAACAAAATATATGGCAGAAGCTATGGGAGGAACCTGGAGCTTTGTAAAGTTCCTTATAGGTCCGATCTTGAAAATGGTGAAGTACTCCCTTTTAAGCAGAAAGATTCGATACCGGTTTAAAAGGCTGGCAGAAAGCAAAAAAATCCTCCTCCGAAAAAAATCAACCTCAAAATATGTGGGTTATGTACTGGCTACGGGAAGAAAAGATTTGTAAAAGAACCGAAAATTGCCTGACCAGACAAAAAAGAATGCAAAAGCTGTTTAATAAAAAATAATTGGTAAAAGAAACGTTTGATAAAAATCCTCTAAAAGAGAAAAAAGTATTTTAACTTAAGTAAAATAGGTGTTTTTTGGAAAAAGATATAAAGGATCAACTGAAAAGTAGCGCAGTAATGTTGCAAGAAGTTCCTTCAGGGTTTTTCTGGGAGAAAGAAAGAACTTTTGCCAATACAGGTTGCTTTCTGAAAAGAAATAAAGGAGAAATGTCTATTCTATATTTAGAAGCTTCCCGGGGAGATGGAATAAAATGAAAATATCGCTTATTGATCTGGCATTTCTTTCAGAAAAAAGAAAGGATGTATTGCTCCTGCTAGAAGAAGGGCCTAAAACTGGGGACGAAATAAAAACAGCTCTCAACGTCAACTCAACCTCTATTATGCCGCAGATCAAAAAACTAAAAGAGGGGCGCCTGATAGTACAGGATGATAAAAATACCTATAAGCTCTCTGAAATGGGAGAGATAGTAGTCGAAAAGATGGAGCCTCTACTGGATACTGTGAGGGTTTTCGAGGAAAATTACGATTACTGGACAAACCATGACTTTACTGCAGTTCCCGAGTATCTCCTTAATAGGATTGATGAATTGGGAAACTATTTCATGCTTGAGGCTGACCTCAACCGACTTTTTGAAGTACCTGAGGATTTTAAGAATAATCTCCTGGAATCAAAGCACGTAAAAATGTTCCTTTCATATTTCAACCCTCTTCACGTTGAAATTTACTCTGAACTTGCGAGAAAAGGAGCTGAAATGTGTCTTATCCTGACAGAACCGGTATTTGACAGGATGAAAAAGGACTATTACGAGAACCTGAAGTCTCTTATGGAATCAAAAAACATTGAGATTTACATCTGTGACAAAAACGTAACTCTCAAAGATGTAGTAACAGAGCGTTTCTGTTCGCTTGTACTTTTCGATAAAAAGGGAAAGTTCGACCATCAACGCCTGATGAGTTTTGACGAAAGCGCACTTAAATGGTGTGAAGAACTCTTTTTGTATTATAAAGAGATGTCAACACGCTTGGAGAAATTATAAGCACCTTTCTGAAGTTAGATTAATATTCTCCTAGATACTTATCGATCAAAGCCCTGAATCTGTGGATATCAATGGGTTTGGAAACGTAGTCCACACAGCCCATTTCTATGAAATGCTCTTCGCTACCTTTCATAGCATGAGCGGTAACCGCTATTACAGGGATATCCGCAGTTGCAGGATTCTTCTTAATTCGTTCGAGAACCTCAAGACCGTCCATCTTCGGAAGCTGCATATCAAGTAAAATAATATCGAATTTATTCTCAGCAAGGCGTTCAAGAGCCTTTATCCCATCCTCGGCTTCAGTTACGTTATGCCCGTATAATTCCAGAAGGTCCAGAATAAGTTCCATGTTCAGAAGATTATCTTCAACGATCAGAATTTTTTTCATCATTACGCCTCTTCAGCATAGCTAATTGTTTTATCCTATTAGTTAACTCTTTTCTTCCGAAAGTGTCCTTTTTCATAATGAAAATAAAATTCCCTTTCAGCTCGTGTTCAATTCTTCGAGATTCTTCTCAGCGAGTTCTCCAGCTGTGTACACGATAAGAGGAATATCTTTTGTGCGTACATTTGCCCTCAGGCATCCTCCCTTGAAGAAAGAACAGCGTTGGTCTCAACCAGATCCAGAATTTGAAACTTAATTATGTTTTTTACCTTTTCTACATTGTCAGTTGCTTCTTCTTCCTGCAAATCGGAAAAACTGGAGAGAATGCTCTGAGGTGCAAAAATAACAACTGGAATGAGAAGAGCAAAAATAATATAGATTATAACAAGGATCTTTCTACTGACATTCATATTTTAAACTCAGAGCTGGGGGTTTCAGGTTGTTTAAACCAGGAAATTATTGGGTTGAAGTTGGAGGGAAGTTTATAATATATTAGTAACAGATAAACTTAAATTAGAATCTATATAAAAGTATTCTATAAGCCATCATGATAAGAAAAATTATTTTTAATTTATAGAAAAATAAGAGAGAAAAGAGCGAATTAAACTTAGAAGTGTCCTCAGAATAGGGCAAAAAGATAGAACAACCAGGTCAAAATTTATGACTGCATTTATTAAAAAGACGGCAGAAAAAAATTCCCGACAAATAGCTTTTATAAGTTGTTGACTATAAAAAATCCGCATTCTAACGCAATCATAAGGAGCTTGAAATTTTTTTTACTGCCACTGCTCTCATCCTGCTCAACGATGTGAAAAAAGAGATGCAGAAGGTATTGTCGAGTTTCCATATACGACCTATAATTTTCTAACCATGTTTCTAAACTCTGGATACTTTAGTCCGGCGTGTGAAACATTTTGGATTGAAAAGGTCTATATAATATTGTCAAATAGACAATAAAACTGTAGTAAAAATAAATGTATATTAATAATGTTAAAAAAGGTATGACTTATGAGCGAATTTACCCTCAAAACAAGACTTTTAGCTGCCCTTGAAGGCAAGCCCGTTGACAAAATACCTGTTTGTTCCGTGACCCAGACCGGAATTGTAGAACTCATGGACGAAGTCGGAGCCCCCTGGCCCGAAGCCCATACAAACCCGGAACTCATGGCAAAGCTGGCAATTGCCAACCATGAACTCAGCGGACTCGAAGCTGTAAGGATCCCCTACTGCCTTACCGTTCTTGTTGAAGCAATGGGCTGTGAAATCAACATGGGTACGAAGAACAGGCAGCCATCTGTTACTGCTCATCCCTATCCCAAAGACCTCGAAGGCGCAGCCATCCCCGCAGACCTCCTGCAGAGAGGCAGAATTCCAGTAGTACTCGAAGCTATTAAGATCATCAGGGAAAAAGTAGGTCCTGACGTACCAATTATTGGTGGTATGGAAGGTCCTATTACAGTCGCTTCAGACCTGATAAGTGTAAAATCTTTCATGAAATGGTCCATTAAAAAAATTGACCTCTTTGAACAGACTCTGGATCTTGCCACAGAAGCTGCAATTATGTATGCAAATGCAATGGTTGAAGCCGGTGCAGATATAATCTCCGTTGCAGACCCTGTCGCTTCCCCAGACCTCATGAGCCCTGACTCCTTCAAGCAGTTCCTCCAGGCAAGGCTGCAGAAGTTCTCCTCCAGCGTAAACTCCGTAACTATCCTCCATATCTGTGGAAACGTGAACGCTATCCTCAACTACATGGCAGACTGCGGTTTTGAAGGTCTCAGTGTAGAAGAAAAGATCGGCAGCCCGAAGAAGGCAAAGGAAATCATTGGAGGCAGAGCAAGATTCGTAGGAAACGTCTCCAGTCCGTTTACCCTCTTACCTGGCCCTATTGACAAAATAAAAGCTGAAGCAAAGGTAGCCCTTGAAGAAGGCGTCGATGTGCTCGCACCTGGCTGTGGGATTGCACCCATGACCCCCCTCGAAAATATCAAAGCCATGGTCGCAGCAAGAGACGAGTTCTACGCATAAGAAGGCACGAAATTCTTTATTTTTTTAAGGGCACATTCCGGAACTCTAAATCTTTAGAGCTTCTGGATATCTTCCCGTTTCGCATTTTTTTAATTTTATCCGGAAGGGACCTCGGGAATTGTAAAATCTGGAGCCAGCCTTAATAGGCGGCCAGTTCAGAGGGTCAGTCCAAGAAGATAACTTAATAATTCACAAAAATAGCTTATTCAGTAGGATACTTATTGAAATTTATTAAATTCAGGAAATATCTGAAACATACTGGTTGAGTAAATCTTAAACTTTTTTGGAGGAGGTTAAGGTATGAGAACAGGAGTCGCAATTGACCTGGGAACCAGCGGTTTTAGGGCCCAAAAAATTGACCTGGAAACCGGTGATATTAAGAAAACCGTCATAACACTGCGAAACCCCCTACCTGGAGCAAACGTAATGGACCATCTTGATTTTGCAATCCATTACGGGCTTGACAAGGCCCACGGGCTCTCGGCAACAGCGGTAAAAAATATCCTCACCGAACTGGGAGTAAACCCAGCTGAAATGGAAAAGTTTTCAATCTGCGGGAACCCTATCCAGCTTTCCATCTTTCAGGGTATTCCCATCGAAGACCTGGCATATGCCGGAGAGCGTAAAAAACAAAAATATCACATTGAGGAGCAGAATAGAGATGCTCGTATAATATCCATGGCTGAGATAGAGGGGTTCGAAGAAGCCACTAACTGTAAACTGTTTGTGCCTCCTGCAATTAAGCACGAAGTCGGAGCCGATGCACTTGCCCTTATTGTAAAAGCAGGGATGATCGAAAGTAATGATATTGCAATTGCAACGGACTACGGCACAAATGCAGAAATGGCTCTCAAAGCAAACGGAATTATATATACCGGCTCAGCTGCCGCGGGCCCTGCTCTCGAAGGGCAGGAAATCGAATACGGGTCAATTGCTTCTCCTCACACGATCTGTGACGTGGAATTTGAGGGAGAAAACCTGCGCTGCTACGTGCTCGACCGGGACATGAAGACCACCATGGGAGACCTTGTAAATCCTAAAACAGGAGAAGTGGTGGAAAAGAGAGAAATCACTGCAAAAGGCATCACAGGCACTGGAGTTATCGCCCTAATAGAAGCAGGAATGAGAAATAAACTGATTGTGCTGCCTAAGATTCAGACTTCGGAAGGCATCATCCACCTCCAGAACGGGATAAAATTTACGAATAAAGACCTTATAGCAGCCGGAAGAGCTATCGGAGCTATCAGGGCCGGACATATAACCCTCTGTGCAGCTGCAGGCATAGAGATGGAAGATCTAAGGGTCGCTCACATGTCAGGAGCCGCAGGCACTTATATGGATGCTGCAAAAGCTCACCAGGTAGGGATGATTCCCTATAATGCAAGTTACGTCTCTCAGATAGGAAATACCTCCCTGATCGTTGCCCGGGAAATCCTGCTTTCCGAAGACCGGCTATGGGAATTGCAGGCAATTGCAAAGGAAATACTGGGCACCCATGTAATGTTTGCAACCTCCGAGGCTTTTAAGGAAGCCTATCTGCTGGAACTTGCTTACTGGAATGAAGGAATGGCTTTCAAGATGCTTCAGAAGTTCCTGAAAAAGAAAAAACTCCCCATGATCGGCGAACCATCCCTTATTCTGAAAATCGACCGTAAGGTTGAAAGGGATATTCCTGAACTCGGAGAAGAAGGGCTTGAAGTGCTTGAGAAGGTCGGGACTTACCTTACAATGGTTATTGAAGACTGTGAAGGCTGCCATAAATGTGTAAAGGTTTGCCCGAACGGAGCCCTAAGAGTGGAAGAAAACGGGACCGTAAAAATAAGGACCGACCTATGTGACGGAGCAAACTGCCAGCGCTGTCTGCACGCCTGCCCTGATGACAGGTTTAAGTGGGAAAACCTGAAAGTGGCAGGAATCTGAAAAAAGCAGAGAAATTTTAACGACAAGAGTGGACAGCCCGTAAACTGAAGTTTGCGGACTTTCTGCTTCACGTTCCAGAGTGCAATTCAGAATTGAGAATATTCCTTACTTTCCAAAGATAAAGGTTCCAATCAGGTATGATCCTTAGTAAATTTCCTGATAATATTGCAACTATTGTGTTTGCATCGTATTTTACACATATTAATTTTCGTTAATTTAATTTTCTTTAACCTCCAAAAACAGCAGGTGGTTTCTGTGCTCAGGTCCCCTCCAGACCTTTGACCTCGAACCACCATACCTCCTTAAGATTAGGGAGTAAAGTTATGATATGCTCAGATACTTTGATGTTTTGCGATTTTCGGTGCTAATACAAGCATATCGAATACCTGTCGCTATATGCTTTCAACCGAAAGCTCTTTTTAACAACATTTTTGATCGCTTGTAGAGTTCATGCTAAATCTGTGACTTATTAACATGGGATGGATATCACTTTCTTTCATCTTCAAACAGTTTTGAGAGGGAACAGTTTAGAGATAGAGAAATATATTTTAAGAATAGAGAAGTTGACAGTTATATCCCTGAGCTAAAGGCAGAGTTTTATACTAATTTTTTAAAAATCAAAAAGAAAGGGACAGTAAACAGAAAGCGGCAGAAAACGGAGGAAAACGAGTGGAAGTTATTGTTGTCGGAGGTTTCCTGGGAAGCGGGAAAACCACCACTATTATTAATATGGGCAAATATCTGGCAGAAAAAGGAAAAAAAGTTGCCATTATCGTGAACGAGATCGGGGAAGTAGGGATCGACGGAGACGTGATAAAGAGGTTCGGGTTCGATACCAAAGAAATCACAAGCGGATGCATCTGCTGCTCCCTAAAAGTAGGGTTAAGAACGACAGTAACCCTCCTTGCAAAAGAATACAATCCCGATATTCTCATGATCGAGCCCACAGGCATTGCCTTCCCCCACTTGATAAGGGACGAAGTCGAGCTCATGAACCTTGGAGAACAGGTAAAAATGGCTCCCCTTGTAACCCTGATTGACGGCAGTCGTTTCAAGCCCCTGATGAAAGAGGTGAAAGAATTTGCTATGCGGCAGATCATAGATGCGGAAATCCTGGGGATAAACAAGGTAGACCTGATCGAACCTATCCGGATTCCCATTCTTGAAGCATCTGTTCAGCAACTTAATCCGAAAGCCAGAATAGTCTTGCTTTCAGGGAAGGACACGGGAGAAAGATTTGAAAGTTTCATGCGAATGGTGCTCCCGGAAATGGAAGAGATCCCTGAAAAAGCCCCGGAAGTTGCAATCGTAGAAAAACCTGAATCCTCTGCTCCGCAGGAAACCGAAAATTCAATCGACGCCTCAGGGGTGGGCAGTTATTCTGCAGAATTTGCGGTTGAAAACGGAAACCTTAGCACTGGAGCTACCAGGGAATTAACAACCGAGTTAATGAACACAATAAAGGCGAAGGTGTTGAAGCTAAATCCTGAATTCGTAGGACATATCAAGCTTTTCCTGGATAATGGGTTAGAAACCGTGAAACAGAGCGTTACTATATATTATGAAGAACCCCAGGAAGATATAATCAAATCCGAGGAAGGAGCTGTCGCGAAACTCAAGATCCTTTCAGCAGTCTCAAACGTTGAGAAGGGAGGACTTAAGGATGCTGTAAACAGTTCGGTTCAGGAAGTTTTTGAGAGAAAGAAAATAGAAGTAAATAAAACCGAACAGGGCCATGATCACGAACATGGGCATCACGAACATAACGGGCATAAGGATCAAGTGCACGTGCAAAGGATTTCGAATATTAAAGGCAGGAAAGATTAAGACTAAGAAATAGAGGTGAGGAAAACATTTGATTTTTCCTCACCAGCTTTTTTAATTGATCTTCATGGAGCGGTCTATATAATACTGAGCCAGTTCATTGTCCCAGGGCGCTTGGAGTAAAGCTCATTATCTTCCTGTGGTCAAATTCCCCGTTGTTCCAAAGAGTTTTAACATCATAAAAGTGTCCGCAACCATAAAAGAAGAAGGCCTTATTTTGCCGGAATAAATATAAAGCGATACTTTGTTTTGGCCGCCCTTTATTATTTGGTTGGTGTTCTTTTTTAGAATACTCTTTATGACATTTCTAAGCCTTTTACTCTGCAATTCGGTTGTTATAGCAGATCTGTTTCAACACCTGAAAACGAAATTAACACCTGAAAACGAAATAATTATTACGCTGAAAACTTACTCATGAAAGCATCAACCGTGTACTGGTAGATGACAAATTTTGCTATTTTCATAATAGTTGAATTAGACAGTTTGCTCCATAAACACCAGTAATTTTTTAACCATATTGTATAAACCGATAATCGCATCTATAGGACATTAAGATACGTGTTTTATGGAGTCCACAATAACTATAGAGGACGTGGTGGCATCCACCAAGCTAGCTCCAGTAGCGCCAAAAATTTAGAAAAAGAAAGAGCTGGAAACTATTTTTGATTATTTTGGGATAGTATCAATCAACTAATGACGGATTACCTAGTGTCGCGTCAATCCTCAAAGATTTAACGATTCTGAATAGTTGTAATCGATTTTAGATGACATTTTACTGTTGACGCGACACTAGCGAGATAGGAGAAATCAGGATTGTTGGAGACATTATCCTCCAAAGAAGGGTGAAAACCAGAGAAATGATATGCGGCTGCAGCTGTTGTACTCTGAGGATCAGCATGGAATATACCCTGAGAAACTTTATAGCTTCTTACAAGTCGGATACTATTATAATAGAGCCTACGGGAATAGCTTTCCCAGGACAGATAAAAAGTAACATTGAGAACATGGGCCTGCCCGGAATAACCTTCGTCCCAAGAGTGAATCTTGAGATGCCGGACGCCTGGGCCCTGCCGCCGGAAAGCTACCGAAATTCATGGAAAACCGGTAGGAGATGCTAGAAATCTGCCTGTTCCTGCACAGATTAAATAGTCCTCAAAAGAGAAAGGAAGTCTCAATCCACATTAAAGGTACTTTCTGCGGTAACGTCCGTGCCCAGAGACGAACTTATTAAAGCTGTGAATGAGGCAATAAGCAGATGTCTGGAAGAGAAAGGCAACCCTCTTTCAAAAAAGTAGAAAGAAGCCGGCCAGGCTATAGCCAGGCAACGATCGTTTCTTAAGTCGGAAAACTTCAGAAGGAAGAATATTTCCGGTTCAGGACAGTCATTACCAGGCATACAAAAACTTTATATACCATAAAAATGTCATCGACCCTTGCCCGAAAGAGGAAGAAACTGGCTTCGGGTTGGCAGCAGAATTCCAGACAGTTATCGGAAAGCTTGCTTAGGAAGAAATTAAAAACAGAGGCGTGATAACCTGCCAGGGAAACAGTTTGACTCTATTTAAAAAAAGATGGAAAAACGGCAAAAAATTAAATTTAAATGAACTCAGAAATAATTAAAAAATCTGAGTTTTGGAAACTCTTACCCTTTTCCCATAAATAAATAGAAATTCAGGAAGTCCTGTGAGAAGCTGAATCGGATATTCACCTTACTTGTGCGCTATCAAAAAAGTATCTCGATCACCTTATTTTCCTGCCAAAAATATCCAGAGAAAAACAAATCCACTTGATAATCTCCAACGCTCAAAATAAAAACCTTCATACCTTCACTCTCTGCAACTAAAAATATCCCTGAAAAGGGATAATTGCCCTATAAATTTTGACCTCGTTGTTTTAATTAATGGGGACAAAAAAACACTTCTTTTTTATAAAATCATTTGCAGAGAATTTTGAGGAGAGAATTATAAAATTATAGCAATGCAAAAATTAGCATGGGTGAAGGTATATGCAATTAAATCTAACTGTGATCTGCAAGTGCATTCCCGAATACCAAAGGGAATATACCGATCATAAGTAACTGGAAATAAAGGCCCTTTGAAGCCAGGAAACAGAATATAACGAGTTTCCTGTCACAATAACTCAAAAACCCCCTTAAAAGAGTTTGAAAAACGATAAAAGGGCCAATATTAAGCCTATTGGCTGACAAGCACATCACCATAAGGTTATCCAGACCCCCACAATGGAAGGAATTCGATCTGGAGGTTTTCGAATTCATTGACATTGTATTCAAGAAGTGTCAGGCAAAAAAAGCATGAAAACTTCAGGGAGATGCAACTTGTAGGGTCAACGATCTGAGCAATCCGAGATCCTTTTACTAAATGGAGGTTAAAATATGTTGGATTTGAAACTGGAAGACATCGACGGCATATTAGTACGCTACAACGTCGCCCTCGAAAAGGAAATGACCCCTGACGAAGCTGCAGAAGAGCTTTATCCTAAGGATGAACTCATCTACCCGATTGCAAAAGCAATTTACGAGGGAGAAGAAGATGACGTGGTTGACGCACTCCAAGCCGCAATCGATGCGGGCAAGAAGCCAATCGACCTTATAGATGATGCCCTGATGGTAGGGATGGGAGTTGTAACCCAGCTCTATGATGAAGGCGTCATTTTCCTGCCAAACGTTATGATGTCCGCTGATGCTATGTTGAATGGTATCGAATACTGCAAGAGTAAGACAACAGAAGTTCCTGAATCAAAGGGGAAAGTTGTCTGCCATGTTGCAGAAGGCGACGTCCATGACATCGGAAAGAATATTGTTGCTGCCCTCCTGAGAGCAGCCGGCTACGATGTAATTGACCTTGGAAGAGATGTCCCTGTAGACGAAGTTATCCAGGCAGTTACAAAAGAGAAGCCCCTACTGCTTACAGGTACTGCTCTCATGACCACCACCATGTATGCATTCAAGGAAATTAACGACAAACTCCTTGAAAAGGGAATAAAGGTTCCATTCGCATGCGGTGGCGGTGCCGTTAACCAGGACTTCGTGTCACAGTATGACCTTGGAGTCTATGGTGAAGAAGCTGCAGATGCCCCAAAGATTGCTGATGCGATCGTTGCAGGTACTACTGATATCGCAGCATTAAGAGAGGAATTCCACAAGCATTAATGGGAGGGAGCAAAATGGTAAATAAATACACTTCAATGGCTTATGCTAAAGCTGATGACATGCTTTTCGGGGAATCAAAATTCCCGGTAAAGGCAGGGCTTGGCCTCGAGATCGGTGCAGGATACACAACCCCTGAACTGAACTACGCCCCGAGACCTCAGGCCGGCAAGTCTATGGAAAAACTCGTTAAGGAATACGAAAGGATCACCACCGACGCAATGGCAAGAATGGTCCAGATCGGTGCACCTTCCATAGTGCTTGAAACCGAACACGTAGAACAGATGTCCAACAACCCCTCCTGGGGAGCAGCAGTTGCACATGCCCAGAAGACCATCATGGAAGAATACCACGATGAATACGGCATAAAGTGCGCACTCCGCCACACAATCGGTGACATCCGTGAAGACCGTGACTACCTCCAGCTAAGAGGAGACAAGTACAACACCTTCATGGAAGCCTTCGAAGAATGCGCCAAGGCCGGTGCAGACCTGCTTTCAGTAGAGAGCATGGGTGGTAAGGAAGTATTCGACTACTCCATCCTGAGAAACGACACTGCCGGTATGCTTTTCGGTATCGGTGTGCTCGGCAGCATGGACATGGAAATGATCTGGGCCGACATTGCAGCAATTGCAAAGAAGACAGGAACCGTTTGTGCTGGTGACACCGACTGTGCCCAGGCAAACACTGCAATGTTTATCGCAGGCGGTCTGCTTGACAAGAACCTTGCCCACACAACTGCAATTGTTGCAAGGGCAATCTCTGCAGCAAGGTCCCTCTGTGCATACGAAGCCGGTGCAGTCGGCCCTGGAAAGGACTGTGGATATGAGAACACCATTGTAAAATCAATCTCAGGTGTTCCAATTGCTCAGGAAGGTAAGACCTCAACCTGTGCCCACTCTGACCTTATGGGTAACCTGACCATGCAGTGCTGTGACCTCTGGTCCAACGAGTCTGTTGAATACCATGGTGAATTCGGTGGCACAACTGTTCAGTGCTGGTCCGAAACCCTGGCATACGACTGCTCCATGATGAATGTTGCCCTTAAGACAGGAAAAGCAAAAGACCTCAGGGACATTCTCGTTCTCTCTGACAAATTCAGAGACCCACAGGGATATGTGCTTGCCTACGACAACGCATACAAGGTAGGAGAGGCAATCGCAAAGGACGGAAACAACAACTATCTCCGTTCAAAGAATGCCGCAATCGAATCTTGCAAGATTGTCGAAGAAGGTGTCAACTCGGGCAAGCTCAGACTCACAAGGTTCGAAGCCAGCGCTCTTGCAAAGGTTAAAGCCGACCTTGTAGCCCTCACCGACGATGCTGACAAGTTCATGAGCGACAACCTGACCAAATTCAAGCAAGAAGTTGCAGTTTTCAGACCTGAAAACTACGGGCTTTAAACCCTAAACTTCTTTTTTTTTAATTTTTTTTACATAACTGGTTTCAGGGGAATAATCATGAGCGAAAACGCAGGAACTTCTACCATAATAGTTGATAAAACCGCAAACGCCGCCCCTCTTGGCTTTACCGGACTGGGCCTCGCTGCAGTTCTGTTAAGTCTGAGTTATATTGGCGTATACCCTGTGGGGTCAATGATTGTCTCCATGTCAATATTCCTGGGAGGATTTGCCCAGGTGTTTGCAGGAATCATGTGCTGGAAGAAAGGAGATGTTTTTGCAGGAACTGCATTTTCAGCATTCGGCCTTTTCTGGTTCTCACTGGCCGGACTGATCGTAATGCCTGCAATGGGCTGGATTGAAGCCTCTTCCGGAATGGCAATGGCCGCATATCTCTTTATCTGGGGTGTGTATACCTTTGTTATGTTAATCATTACAATGAAAATAGGAGTCAGAGCCCTTCAGGTAGTATTTTTAACATTATTTATATTGTTTATGTTGCTGGCTGTTGTAAACGCAACCGGAAGCGCCGGACTGCTTGTAGTGGCTGGTTACGTTGGACTTCTTTTGGGCCTTGCATCTATGTATACGGCTCTTGCCATGGTAATGAACGAAGTCCATGGAAAGACCGTTGCTCCACTCTAAAGATAAAGTAATGACAGCATTACACCCTCAATAAAATCAAAAAATATAGTGAGACACCTGTACCAGCCTCGAAGACCTGTATGAAACCCGTAAAAGTAGCAGGAATAGAAAAGATAGCTCAAATTAAGTCTCAGCCCGTGAAAACATCGGTTTCAGATCTGTGTTTTTCGGCCTTCTCCGTCAATCTGTTGCTATCTTGAGTGGCGAAAATTCTGTGTTATGACCGCGTTAGGGAAAATACAGGTACTTGAGGGCTGGTGCAATTTTTATAAAATATAGTTTTTATTTTCTATCGGCCCGGTACAAAAGGGTCCGCTTTACGAAGAAAAATTAGAAAATTCATCAACGGTGAACTTCGAATGAAAGCGGATAACAAACTGGATAAAACCCGAAACAAATCTTATAAGAAGCTTGCTTTGAGTTTTTTGCTCACTGTATTCAAACTGCTCGCGGGGCTTTCAGGAAACAGTACATTGCTTCTTGCTGATGCAGTCCGTTCCTTCTCCGAATTTATCAACGAGTCTATAAGGTTCCTGGATCTTTCTATCGCAAACAAGCCTGAAGATAAAAACCACAATTACGGACACGGAAAAATTACAACTCTCTGTACGGGAGCAGGGGCTTGTATGCTTCTTTTAGCAGGTTTTCATACCTTTTCTCTGAGTTCTGGAGAGTTGCTCATGTTTATACAGGGTAAAGAGCCAGAAGCTCCTGGAATGATTGCACTTTTTGCAGCAGTCTCAGCCTTAGTATTAAGAGATATCATCTTTGCAGAGAGTGACGAATCACGAGTTAAAGAGTCGCCCTCAAAGGCCCGAACTCGTATTAAAGATTTATTCCTCTCTGGTTTTGTTATCCTTGGTATGGGGTGCACATTCCTGCCCGGAAAAGGTTTTGATATAGCCGATTCTTTTGCCGCTGTTCTTTTAAGCCTTTATCTCCTCTGGAATTCTGGTCGGCTTCTCTACAGGACTACAGACGAGCTTATAGAAGCTTCCCTTGAGGACGAAAATAACCGCAGAATCAGAGAAATAATAAGCCAAACCGAAAACGTTACGGATTGGGGGGAGCTTAAAACCCGCAGGATAGGAAGAAGAATAGCAATCAATGTCTGTCTCAGTGTTAATAACTCCCTCAGTATCCGGGAAGCTGTAGAGATTGCGAACCTTGTCGAAGAAAGACTGAAAGCAGCTTTTGAAGAAGATACATACGTACTTATAAAAATCGAACCCAACCAGGAAAAGAAGCAAACTTTTAAAACCAGGGGCAGATCTTCTGAAGAAGAGAGAAGAAAAACAGGAACTTTAGTTTGACAGGGTAAAACATAGAAGAAATAAACTAACAACAATAATAACCAATAATAATAAAGATAGTATATCAGAAATAAAATAATAATAATAATAATAATAATAATAATAATAATAATAGGGGGATAATGGTGTGGAAAAAACCAGACTTGAAAACGGAAAGTTAGAAAGACGACCGACGCATCACTTTTAGTATATAATCTAGGATAACTATCCATTTAGCTACTCTAATGTTTAACAGGTATTCGGACCTTACATGATAACAGGTTTAACCAGTGCCTGGTCTACAGAGATCTGAATTTATCAGTTGTTGAAGAAATCTTAATTATTAGAATTTGAAAATGATCTGGAAAACCCGGGAAAAATTATATCCAATTCGCAAAAGAGGTTAGTAAAAAAGATGCACTTCAGTCTTGGAATCGATGCGGGGGGCACTTATACTGATGCCGTAATTGTAAGGGATTCTGATGGAGAAGTAGTCGAATCCAATAAAGCCCTGACTACCTATCCCGATCCCCTTCCTGGAATGAAAAATGCTATTGACCGGCTGGATCCCAGGTATCTTAAAGATATAAAGCTGGTATCTGTATCTACAACCCTGTCTACAAATACTATTCTGGAAAGTACCGGTTTTCCTGTAGGGCTGATTATGGTAGGGGATTATATAATTCCTGAAAAACTCCCTACGAATTACTGGGTGACCGTCTCCGGAGGGCATAACAGTGACGGTGAAGAACTGAAGATCCTTGACCTTGATTCCGTAGAAGAATTCGCCCTCAATGTAAAAAATAAAGTGTCGGCTTTTGCGGTTTCGTCATATTTCAGCAACCGCAATCCTGAACATGAGCTTGCTGTCAAAAAAGTCGTTAAGGAACTGACAGGGCACCCTGTAGTCTGCGGGCATGAACTCTCCCAGGACCTTGGAGCCTATGAAAGGGCTATAACTGCATTTCTTAACGCCCAGTTAATTCCCATTACCCATAAGTTCATCCAGTCAATAATCGAGGAATTAGAAGTCAGAGGGATTACTGCAACCCTGCTGATGCTGAAATGTGACGGGTCAGTAGTTGGAATCGAAGAAGCCCTGGAAAAACCCATAGAGACCATATTCTCAGGGCCTGCCGCAAGCCTTGTGGGTGCGTCTCACCTGAGCAGGCTCAATACCTGTGCTATGATTGATGTGGGTGGCACGAGCACGGATGTAGCTATGATGGAAAATGGACTCCCGCAACTCAGCAATTCGGGTGCAGTCGTTGGAGGCTGGCAGACACGTGTAAAAGCCATCCGCATGGAGACCTCGGCAACCGGCGGAGACAGCCATGTCTGGGTAAAGGGCGACAGAATTTATGTAGGCCCCCGTCGGGTCATTCCTCTCTGCAGGGCTTCTGCGGTATACCCTGATTTCAAGGAAAAATTGAAGCAGAACAGAGTTGCAAAAGGATATTTCTGCGAAAACATCCAGGTAACAAAATTTTTTGTCAGGACCGACTTCAGGCCTATCGAGTTAAAGGCAGGAGAGCGAGAAATCTACCGGCAGATAGGAAAAAGGCCTGTTTCCTTCGGGGATCTGCTAGTAGCACTTAAAAAACGTCCTTCTCCTTCGATGCTGGACTCATTAATCCAGAAAAGACTGATTCAGGCAATAGGTTTTACACCTACTGACGCTCTTCATGTGCTTGGAGAATACACCGAATGGGACGTGGAAGCTGCAAGAATAGGGGCTTCCATGCTTGGAAGAATCTTGAAACAGAGCCCTGAGGATTTCAGTGAGGAAGCAAAACATAAAGTTGCGCGTAATATTGCCGAAGACCTGATTGCCTACCTTATAGAGGGAATGCCTAGAAATGAGATCGACCGGGTTCTTATGGGAAAAAACTTTACCCGCTTCAGAGTGGAAATTCCGGTGGTTCTCCTCGGAGGGCCTGTAAAAGCATATGTTGAGGAACTGAGAAACCTGATTAATGCTGATTTTATAGTTCCCGAGCATGCTGATGTGGGCAATGCTGTCGGAGCCCTTGTAGGGAAAGGAATCAAAAGAGTAGAGATTCTCATAAAAACAAGAGTTATCCCTAAGTCCCGCGAGGATGAAGCTGAAAGCGGGGATTACGAAACTCAAGAGAGCTGTGTTATAGAAGGTACCTTGCAGCATGAAAAGAAAAACGAGTTCATTGTTTTTTCTCCTTCTGGCAGGAAGAAATTTGAAATATATAGTGAAGCCCTTGAATATGCGGAAAAGCTAGGGCGGCAACTTGTTATGGATTACATGGTGAACGCAGGGCTTGAAAAAGAAAATATAAAAATAGACGTAAGTAGAAAGCATCTGGCTCCGGGTGGCTGGACGGACGTACCTCTGGAAACAAAACTTGTTTTTGTAGGAGTAGGGATCCCGAGAACTGCGGCGACGGTCTGAAAAAATAAGATCGATCGGATGTCAGTAGCTGCAGATTATAAACAGAGATATATATCTTGAGAAATAAGTTCACAAATCCGGATAAAAAGGATGTGTACGGCTAAAAGGACATTAATTGCGTAATATTGAGTAAAAATGGGGCTGTTTTGACATGCAATATAGTCTGGGTATTGACGCAGGCGGAACTTACACCGATGCTGTAATCTTAAGAGATTCGGATAGCCGGATTCTTGATGCCAGCAAAGCGATTACTACCTATCCAAACCTTATGACCGGAATTCGGAATGCAATTGATAAGTTGAATCCGGAATACCTCAGTAAAGTAAAACTGGTATCGGTTTCCACAACTCTTTCAACTAATACTATTCTCGAAAGGACCGGCTATCCTGTTGGTCTGATCCTTGTAGGGGACTATACCGTCCCGAGGGAACTTCCGGCAGACTACTGTATTACTGTAAGAGGAGGGCATGACAGCAACGGAGACGAGCTGCAACCTCTGGATCTCACTGCCGTAGAACAGTTTGCAGTGAGCCTGAAAAAGAAAGTTTCTGCATTTGCCGTTTCTTCATATTTCAGTACACGAAATCCGGAACATGAACTTAAAATTAAGAAGATAATCCTTAAATTGACAGGGCATCCTGTAGTTTGCGGACATGAACTTTCTCAGGAGCTGGGAGCTTACGAAAGAGCAGCCACAGCTGTCTTAAACGCCCAGCTAATTCCAATAACCTATCAGTTTATTCATTCAATCATGGCTGAAGTAAGGGAAAGAAATCTTGATGCGAAGATCCTCATGCTCAAATGTGACGGCTCAGTCATTGATATAAAAGGAGCAAAATTGCGTCCCATTGAAACCATATTCTCAGGCCCTGCAGCAAGTATTATGGGAGCTTCTCACCTTTCAGAACTGGATACCTGCGCTGTGATCGATGTCGGAGGGACAAGCACGGATGTCTCCATAATAAAAAAAGGAGTTCCGGATCTTTGTGAGAAAGGGGCAGTCGTAGGAGGCTGGCAAACCCGGGTAAAGGCAATAAAAATGGAGAGTTCAGCAAACGGAGGAGATAGCCACGTATGGTTCAAGAAATGCATCAGGATAGGCCCAAGAAGAGTGATGCCCCTCTGCTTTGCTGCGGTAAAGTACCCTAATTTTAAGGAAAAGCTGGAGAAAAACCCCATACCCTTGAGAACCATGCTCAATGAGCATATTCAGCCCACAAAATTTTTTGTCAGTACTGGAGTAACACCCATTAATCCCACAGAAAGTGAGAAAAAATTACTGGAAATTATAAAAGATGAGCCTCTTTCTATCCACGATATTTTAAATAAAATGAAGAGGTTTCCTTCTACAACGGTCCTGGATTCTCTGATTCAACAGCGTTTGATCCATGCTATAGGTTTTACACCAACTGATGCCCTGCACGTCCTTGGGGAATATACTGAATGGGATGTAGAAACTGCTAAGATCGGAGCCAAAAAACTCTCACGTTTCACTCATATGGGAGTTCATGCCTTTTGCAAAAAAGTAAAGCAGCAAGTTGCAAGAAATATGGCTTACAGTCTGATATCTTTTATCATGGAAGGCAGGGGAAAAGAAGGGATAAAGAAAATGCTTGAGGGAGAAATCCCTGTCCAGTACAAATTAAATATCCCTATAGTCCTGCTCGGGGGGCCTGTAAAGGCTTATTATGAAGAAATGAAGGCTCTGATTGATGCGGAAATCATAGTTCCTGAACAGGCCAGAGTAGGAAATGCAGTTGGGGCTCTCGTCGGGAAAGGAATTAAAAGAATTGAGATAATTATCAGGCCATCCTCGATGGAAAATCCGGACCAGAACTTCCTGGTATTTACCCCTGCAGGAAGAAAAAAATTTGAGCAATACAGGACTGCAGTAGAATATTCCCATAAAACCGGCGAAGAACTTATCCTGAATTCAATGAAAGATTTTGGACTTCCGGAAGGCTCAATAAAAATAGGCACCAGCGTGGAATATCTTTCCCCTCCGGGCTGGAAACAGACGCCGATGGAGACAAAAATTATTTTTGTAGGGATCTGTACCCCTGGAATTTCGCTTAACTAAAAAAGACAATAATCTACTGGATTAAAGGGTTGATCTAAAAAACCGGAGAAATGCTTAAGTTGAACGTGAATAGCAAAGGAACCAGCCTGCCGGAAAGAAGGATCGGCGGCAAATGCAAGATACTGATTAACAGGAAGTAAGGAAATATGGATTCTTCACTTATTGATCTTGTTTTCCGCTCAGATAAGAGAAAAAACCTTCTTATATTGCTGGATAGCGGCTCAAAAAATATTGATGAAATAAGAGACGAACTTGATGTTACAGCCACGTCGATTCTTCCCCAGATAAAGAAACTGATAGATAACGATCTTATTGTCCAGGAAGACAGAATGTATAAACTCACAGTTCTGGGAGAGTTTATCATAAAAAAAATAAAGCCCCTGATAAGTGCCCTTGAAGTAGTGGAGAAAAATAATATTTACTGGACAGGCCATGATCTGAACTCGATTCCACGCCACCTGCTGGAACGTATATCCGAACTTGGGGATTGCATCCTTATTGAGCCCGACCTGAACCACATGTATGAGCCATCTCAGGAAATTATTGACAGCATGGACAATGCAAAACGGGCTTCGACTTTTGCTTCTTATTTCAACCCCGCCTATCTCCCCCTGTATGTAGAGCTTGGCAGAAAAGATGCAGAACTTTCCCTGAATTTTACCCAGTCTGTCTGGGATCATCTTTCAAACGAGCACTCAAATATGATAAAGGAATTAATGGGCATGGATAATGTAAGCCTTTATGTCTCTAAAGAAGGAATAAAGATTAGTGAAGTTACTGTAACGGATAGGATAATGCTTCTTGGGCTCTTTGATAAAAAAGGAAAATTCGACCAGCAGTTTATCATGAGTTTTGAACCCGGCGCCCTTCGATGGGGTCAGGAGTTATTTGATTATTTCAAGAGGCTTTCCAGACGGGTAAACAAAATATGAAAAAGAATGATAGGAGATCCGATAAACCCATCTACTTTCAAATGTAATTACAGTCCCAATAAGCCGGCAAAGAAAACTCTCAGAGAATTGCCAGATAATATTCCTTATGGCAAATATAAGAAAATAATGAATGATAATTATATATTTAATAGTAGTTAATCTGCTGCATAAAAATGGTAATTCTCTTACACCCCCAAGTGTACACCCCCCAAAGAACCTTTTTCCCATAAAAAGATTATAATGGCAAGGGAGAAAGGTGTGAGAAGTGCAGAGTCTTCTGGTACAGAGATGTATACAATGTTAGATATAATAGGATGAGACCTAAGAGAGGGAATCAGATGGAGTCATCATTACTGGATGTTCTCTTTCTTTCAGAAAAAAGGAAAAATCTCCTTCTGCTGCTCCTGGACGGACCCAAGAACATTGAAGAGATCAAAAATACGCTTGATGTCCGCTCAAGCCCGATAATGACCCAGATAAAAATATTGATGAAGCAGGATCTTGTTGTTGAGAATAACAGGCTCTACAAACTCACCAGTATCGGAGAAATTCTGGTCCCGAAAATGAAGACAATTCTAGAAACGTTTAATGTCTTCGATAAAAATCACGATTATTGGATAAATCAGGATATGACATCAATTCCTCCGGAATTTCTTGATAGTATTGGAAAGCTTGGAGATTATATAGAAGTAAATCCTGACCGAAACCACGTGTTTGAATATCCTAAAGAGGTTGTGAAACATCTTTCCGAATCAGAGAAGGTGATGATTTCATCCTCTTTTTTCCTGCCAATCTATCCGTCCCTTTGTATCGACCTTGCCGCAAAAGGCACGGATATAACCCTGGTGTTCACAGAGTACGTGTACGATAGAATGCTCAATGATTACAAGCGAGAACTTGAACATTTCCTGAACATGAAATACACCAGACTTTACGTCTGCAATAATAATAATATGAAAATAGCTTCAAGCATAGTTACGGAAAAGTTCACTGCACTCTCTCTCTTTTGTAACAGCGGTATTTACTACAACCATAATCTTGTAAGCTTTGATGAGAGTGCACTTAGATGGGGAAAAGAACTTTTTGACCATTATAAGGGTGTGGCAAGACCGATTACCCGAGTCTGAAAGAAATATTTTTCTCCAAATATTAATGTAGTTCTCTCTTTATAGAGAACTAAAAACCTGAACTATTCTATTGAGTCTATCCCGAAGGACAGGATTTCGGCTTTTACGGGCTTTCTTCGGGGCAGGTATTGGAAATATCGGCATGGTTAATTTCTTCCCAGAGCCTCAAAAACCTCTCATTTCTCCTCGAAAACTTCATCAACTGTGTGTTGAACTCCTTATTTGACAGCCTGGCTTCTTTACCTTTACAGGTTGCCTCAAAACTCAACCCTTTTTGTAACTATTCAGCCTACCAAAAATCAGTTGATTGATATTGATTTTAATATCACAGATAAGTGTGATTACTAACCAATGAAAAAAGATAAAAACGCAATCAATAGCTAATAATTAACGGAAACTAATTCAGAGAAATTTGCCATTTTAATCTTATTACAGTACTTTTAAGAAAACAACTGTGTAGTAAATTATTTCAGCTTTAGGCTTTTGAAGCTAGATCAAAAAAGAAATTTCCTTGAAGGGAGATATTTTAGAATTGTTTGGTCACTGTGATCAAGTGTTAAACGCTGGTGTTAAACTATGGTGTTTCCGCCGTTATCAATGTATCTTAACCTGCAGACGATAGTTACTACAATTGAAAGTTGTAATTTTGATAAACAAGAAGGCAATTGAAGTTCCTGGAAAAAAAGAAGTGGTGAAAATTTTGGTGATGCCTTATCATTCTTACATATCCGTTTTTTTAATAGGAGCCTATTCAAACCGAAACAAATACTCTAATATTATATACCTATTGTGACTTTTTAACACACACTACTAACTTTTGGGATAGGCTATTGATACGATTGATCTAAACATTTTCAGGGAAATTAGAGGGTTGTTGATAAATCTTATATTGGTTATTTTAGAATCTCTGGCAAAAATTATATTGAAAGTTGTTAAGTTATTGATAGTAGATCCTATACAGAAAATAGAAATTTTCTTGATAGATACTAAGCGGGAAATACGAAAAGAATTACGCAGTGATGTTTCTCGTTGGGTAATTGCTTGTATTATTTGTGCTCTATTGGTGGGGTATCTGACCCATTTGAATTCAAGTTTTTATGAAAATAATACCGATAATGTTCAATCTTTTCTAAGTTCTATTTCCCAAGGGCTTGCAGCACTTTTTGCCCTAGCATTTACAATTTCTATCTTTGGTGCTCAAACAATGGGAGGATTTACAGCACTAGATAAAGTAATGGACCGATGGGCAAAGGTGTACATGGTCTTATTTTCGGTAGGTATAATTTTCCCTCTGTGGCAATTGATAACAGAGATATATTCAATCGATTTGTTTTCATTAATTCCAAAAATGAGTATAGCTTTACCTTTACAACAACTGAAAATAGGTTCTGTTGGAAATATAGACTTATTGACATTAGACATAATCTTAGTATCTTTCTGTGTTCTAGGAATAATACCATTTACTATTAAAATTAATAGAATAATAAAATATGAAGGAGGTATTCCTGATTCATATAGCAAGGCAAGAGATGCAATTATTTCTGGAAATGAGGTGATTTCTTCAGATAACATTTCTAAATTAGGCAGGTTAGGATATAGTGCATTAAAAGATGCACTACCAGACAAAGTTATGTTCAGTACAACCGCTATCAGGAATCTTGGAAATCTTAGTATTAAGAACAATTTAGAAGGTTCAACTGCACAAGTCATTGTCGAATTGGATAAGTTGGGTCTTAAAGCAATGGATCAAAAAACTGAAATCGGGGATTATAAAGTCCCTTGGGTAGTAATGCATCATTATATTTTTCTACCCGAATACCCTATTGCTTGGAATCTCACAAACGGGTTTAGAGAAATTTGTATTGGTAGTATCGATAGAAATTTTGATGAAGCGACTGTATCTTTCTCGTGTGACGCTCTATTTGATATTGGGTATATGTATATTCAGAAGATTAGGACTACTTTTCTGAAAACTATATCTCGTAACTTACGTATGGTTCTCCCTAATCAATTGAGCCTACTCGAAGGAGATTGGAGTAACTCGAAAACTCCTACTTTAGTTGAAATGTTATTAGAAATAGCTGAAAAAGCAACTAAAAAAAAGGAACCCCTGTTCTGTTGGAACGATATTACAGAAAGGAATTACCAAGAAAAAGACTTAGATAATCTAAATAAGTTTTTCAAAGAAGATATGCAAACATCGTTTAAAGCTCGGCATATGAGAAAAACAGATAATGGAAAAACTATAATGCTTTTCGGTGATCGAAGTAATTACAGCTTTGAGCTGAAAGGAGAAAATGAACAGGCAATTTTGACTCATCAGTTTTATAATAATGCAGGATTTGCAGAAAAAGAACCTGAATGTGTAAAAGTATTACCGATTTGTTATAAGGATAACAAGATATACATATGTAAATTTAAGTACAATGAAACATTGAAGCATTCTTTAATATACTTATGGATTATCGGTACTTATACCATGAATAATTACCCAGATGGGGTTACTGATGATATAGTTAGGCAAATTAAACGTTCAGAGAACGAGGATATAAGGTCTATTTTTGAGAGTGAATATATTCAACAAGAAACGTCAGATTTTGCCCTCACTAGTGATAGACGGGACGATTTTGAAGATATTGTAGATTATATCAAAAAATTCCAAGAATTTTACTTTGGATTTGAAGAATATTTACAGCATAAACAAGACTGACACTGTAGAAGAAAAATACATCTATTATAGTTTTGTAATGATATGAACTGTATTGTTTTTCTTGGTCTCTTTATAGAGGCTCTCAAATTAGAATTTTGATTTAAAAACTTATCTTCTTTTTCATTATCCGTGGACGTATCTATTTTCTTAGATTGGATTGCTAATAAGATAGCATAGAACTGGTTGGAGATAAGAATACACATCGGAGATCTTCATAAAAAACCATTGTCAAATTAGATCTGGATTTTTTAGAGCTAATTTGATAACCTCTTAATATGCTTTTCTGAACTCAGTTATTCTACATCATATAGGAATATGGGATATGTGACCAATTACCGGCCTATCAAACGTAAAAAAACATAGATAAACATATAGGCAAATACTAAAACATTATCTATAAACGTTATTTTACCGTATTTGCTTTCGTTTAATATCGTTGGTTTATTTGTCTCCAAAATTGCCAAATGTCAATAAAAAGAGATTAACAATATATTAACTACTTTGTAAAAAAAGAAAGACAGCTGGAAGCTGTTTACTTTCAAAATAGGTTTTGTAATGCCTTTAAAGTCAGCCCGATGAATCCAATTACTGAAATCATCAGTTTGTTCAGCATGAGGCGATCACCCTTAACTGAAATTGTGAACCCCTCAAATCTTCCTGATAGTTTTTTATAGTTTATGCTGATTATTTCTTTTTGTATCATATTTTGATGTCCTTCGGTTGGGCAGTTGGACCTGCCTTTCCGAATATTGTTAAATTTTTTTATTTGTTATTCAGAGAGTTGCTGTTATACAGTCTCCAAATCTCCTATACGATTAACTCTATTTAAACGTTTCACCCTAAAAACGACTAATATGCTTCTATTTACTATCTTCGTTCAAGATAGGAGACGTTTTAAGAAAAGAGTTACTATCTGCATGACAGATAGTAAATTAAGGTTTAAAAAAGCTTATTTGTTTCGTCAAATGCATACATAGGTCTTGACGGTATAATTGTTAAAAAAAGCTTTTTTGGAGCTTCTTTTGCCAAGAGTATATAAGTCTTTTTGATATTCTTTTATTACTATTATTTAATGTTTATACAAATCTAAACGCCTTGTCGGTTTCCTCTTTTCAGTTGCGATTATACGGGTACATTCATTTTCATAAAACGACTGCATTATTGTCTCTATTAGGCTTATTTCGATGGTTAAAGGCTTCGATAAATAGCAAAATGCAGTACTTTATGGACAAAACCTATGCATCATGGAGAAAGATAAATCCTGTTTTTGTGGAATGAAAACAGGTACAGAGTAATTAGAATTTACAGAACTTTTGGTACACTACCTTTAAAAGTAATTGCTTCTCTAAATTTATATTCAAGATTAAACATTATCTAATAATAAAATCAAATGCGGTTTTGAGACAGTATGAGCAATAGGGTAGTCCACCATTAGTTGATTGATACTGTCCCAAAATGATCGAAAACAGTTTCCAGCTCTTTCTTTTTCCACATTTTTGGTGTTACTGGAGCCATCTCGTTGTATGAGCATAAAAACGTAAGCATAAGCCGTGTTGGGGGTAATCTCATGAAAGAATCAATCATATAATCATGGACTACCACATGACTTAAATTCATTTTAATTTATAATATGAATGGTCTTGTTATACTCTGTCGTTACATTATTGAGGACCGTAGTTACATTGCGAATATCTGCCGTTACGTTATCATATGCGACCGTGGCATTATCTATTTTTGTTGTTATGTTGTTATAAGTTGTCGTTGCGTTGTTATAGGCTGCCGTTATATTGTCATATGTGGCAGTGGCATTATCTATTTTTGTCGTTATGTTGTTATAAGTTGTCGTTGCGTTGTCATAGGCCGCCGTTACGTTATCATACGCGGCTGTTATATTATTATACGATGCTGTTACATTATTATATTCTGTTGTTACGTTATTGTACGCTGTTGTTACATTATTATAGCCTTTTATTAAAGTCGGTCCGTAACCTATGGCGAGGCATATTATCGCTAAAATTATTGTCAAATTTATTATATATCTGAGCTTCATTTTCATCATCCAGGTCAATAAATGTGTATCTACACACAAATTATTATTAAACAATTTGAAAGAGCTCGGTGATATTTCTTTTCGCACATAAGTTCACAATCGAATGCGCGCTTGCCTTTCCCGGCTCCAGGCTCGTTGGTATTGTGTATCGTGTCCGTTTACTGTTGCGGCTTAGTTGCAATTTTGGAAATATTTCTGATATCAATGCTCCGGGATAAAAAAACGTTTTTATTTGAGTTCATCCCGAAACTCAAAATTTGCTTCTTGAATCTGTATTTGGAATTCTTCTTGTATTTCGAATAACCGATCAAGTTTCTGATCATGAAAGCAAATCTGAAAACTCTTATCGATCAGGAATAAAATAACTTTTGGGATGAGCTCATTAAAAATCTATGAGATAATAAAAACATTGAAGTTGAGCACCCTGCGTCCGGATAAAAAGGAAAAAACCCGGAAAAAGCAGGAGAAACCTCAGTTCACCCTGATCGTAGCGTTCATTTCCGGGATATTTTTGACAATAAAACGGTAGGTTCCGGTTTCATTAAAAGTGTACATGAAAGGCACTCTGTATGAAAGTTTTTCATCCGGAAACAGCCCGTCTTCACTAACAAGCACGTAATTGCCCTGCCTCTTGTCGCTCCACCAGGAAATGGTGTCCCCTCTTGAAATATCCAGTTCAGGAGGTGTTACGACCCCATAATTCTGAAGGCGGACAATATAATCTCCGGATTCAGAAGACTCATTTTCTTCCTGCGGTACTGCCTCACCGGCTTTCGGTGTTGAAGTATTGGAATCATCGGGTACAGCCGCATCTTTCTCAGCACAGCCTGAGGCGAATAAGAACACAAACATCACAAGTAAAATCAAAATTTTCCCTTTCATAAAGATCACATCTTTTGCTGATTATAATATAAGTTCAGCGTATATTCATTATCTTTGTGATATTATTCTTAAGAGCAAAACGATAAAAAAGGCAGTCGGGGGAAAAAGAAGCAAAGTAAAGATCGAAATTAAACAGAAAGAGCAGGAGTATAAAATCAGTGATAGAGAAAGAAATTGAGAATGAAATCAGAGAATTAAAAAGATAATTAAATAGAGAATGAAATCAGAGAATTAAAAAGATAATTAAATAGGGAATGAGACGAGGTAAAATGAAAATGAAAATCAGATTGAGGATAAAATCAAAATAAGAATTTACGTCCCGACTGAGACTTGAACTCAGGTCTAAGGCTCCGCAGGCCTCAAGGATATCCACTACCCTATCGGGACGCAAGCGAGCACCACTGATAAGCACATTCAAGGATATAAACCTTATTCCTCAATATCTGGTTTGACCCGCAGTTTGCCCTTCCGGGCTTCTTGAGAGCTGAAGGAAAAAAATCCTGTTTCTCTGGCATCACTATCAATAAAGATTAAATGCAACAAGTTCGTTTTTATAATTTATGTCGATGACCATAGGACTTGCAGGAAAGCCCAATGCTGGGAAATCCACTTTTTTCAAAGCTGCTACCCTTGCAGATGTTGAAATTGCAAATTATCCTTTTACAACCATTAACGCCAATCACGGAGTTACCTATGTGCAGGTTGAGTGCCCCTGCAAAGATAAGGAAAAGACATGTGGAAAATGTGTGGGCGGAATCAGGTTCGTACCTATTGATATAATTGACGTTGCCGGACTTGTCCCTGATGCATGTAAAGGAAGAGGACTTGGGAATACTTTTCTTGACGAGCTAAGGCAGGCTCAGGCAATTATCCATGTAGTAGACGCCTCAGGCGGGACAGATGCCGAAGGCAACCCTGTAGGAATAGGAGACCATAACCCTCTTGATGATGTGATCTTCCTGAACAGGGAAATTACCATGTGGCTCTACGGCATTCTGGAAAGAAACTGGCTCAAGCTTGCCAGAAAAATCCAGGCAGAGGGACTTAAGCTCGAAGTCGTAATTACAGAACAGCTTGCCGGAGCAGGGATAAGAGAATCCCATGTAAACGCAGCTTTGATGGAAACAGGGCTTGCAAGGGTGGACCATCTTAAATGGAGCGAGGAAGATATGATCCGGCTCTGCGATGCAATGAGGGAAATTAGCAAGCCTCTGCTTATCGCCGCAAACAAAGCAGATATTGCCCCAGGAGAAAATCTGAATAAACTCAAGGAGCTTGACAGGATAGTGGTGCCTACAAGTGCAGCAGCCGAACTGGCACTTAAGTCCGCAGCAAAAAACGGAATTATCCGGTACACCCCGGGAGACAGGAACTTCGATGTGCTGAGCGAGGATCTCCCAAAAGCGCAGAAAAAAGGGCTCGAAGCTATTCAGAAAGTAATTGAAAGGCTCGGCACTACAGGTGTCCAGGAATGTATAAACAGGACTGTTTTTGAGCTTCTGGACCTTATTGTTGTATATCCTGTAGAAGATGAAGGTAAATGGTCTGACAAAAACGGGAATATGCTTCCTGACGCTTACCTTATGAAAAGAGGCTCTACGTGTCATGAGCTTGCTTACCAGATCCATACTGAAATCGGGGATCGATTCCTTTACGCAGTAGATGCAAGGACAAGGCTCAGGCTTGGAGAAAAGCATGAAATGAAAAATGGAGATGTAATCAAAATAGTGTCTACTGCAAAATGATTAATCTAAGAACCTGGACGTCAGGAAAAAACCTGACGTGTAACGTAAAACCGCGGAAAAGAAGAAATAGTGAATTGTTTTAGCTTGTCAGGGAGGATATTTTCCAGATGGATTTACTTTCTTTTGCCTATCCGTTTTATGAAAGATACCTGGCATGGCAAATAGCCAGGACATCTTCAAATACCCCCAAGCATGTGGCGATCATACTCAAGGAAACCGACATCTTTGAGCTTAAAGGAATGGAGAGGCTCCTATCAACAGTTACCATTTTTAGAAAATTCAAGATAGAACTTGTGAGCATCTATGTGGATATTCTTAAGGATGACCCTTCATTGAAATCCGAAATTACATCAATGCTCAGAACCCAGTTGGAAGAGAGTTTTTCTGACCTTCCTGCAGGCACAGGTTATAAAATATATGGCCTTAATGGAGAAATAAATGGCAGCAGACAGGGAAATGATTTTTTTATAAATGTTTCACTGGGATTCGGAGGAAGAGACGAAATTACCAGGGCTGTGCTGACCATTCTTGACGAAGTAAAGGCAGGAACTGTCAGGCCTGAGGAAGTGGATGAAAAAATGCTTGAATTACACCTCCTTGTCAAGCATGAGCCGGATATTATGATCCGTTCAGGAGGACAGAAACTTTCGGATTTTCTGGTCTGGCAGTCAGTTTATTCAGAATTATATTTCACAGATGTCAACTGGAAAGATGTGCGCAGGCTTGATATTCTAAGAGCAATGAGGGATTTCCAAAAGAGAAAAAGAAGGTATGGAAGGTGAATGAACTGGAGTTTGGAGAAAAACCAAAAAATTTTCGCTATGCTGTAATTGTGTGCCCTAAATGCAGACAACATGCACAGATCATAGAAATCGGAAAAAAAACCCTGAAATGCCAGCACTGCGGCGCCCTCCTGCAAGCCAAAAAACTCAGGGTATTTCACTCTTCCGAAGAACTTACAGATGCGGTGACTTTTCGCACTCGTTTGCAAGCCGAAATTTCCGGAAAAGGAAGTAGAACTTTTTTTCTGGAACCTTCCCCGAAGGGGTATGAACACCCGAACCCCGAAACTGAGAATACAGTAAAAACGTTTAAGCTGTCAGAAAACAGGACTTCTGGCAACCTGTCTCCTAAAAAAGACCAGAAATCGACTTTTCTGGAACTTTTGGAAGCCGCAGGCGGAAAAACAGAATTTGAAGAGCTTCGGCAGAAAGCCCTGGAAAAAGGAATCAGTCAGGAAAAGTTCAGTCTAATTCTCAAAAAACTTCTGGAAACAGGAGATATATATTCTCCCGAACCTGGAATAATAAAACTGGTATGAATACAATATATGAATACAATATATGAATACCCTGTATGAATACCATTATCGCTCCGACATAAAATTTACACATACCTAACTCAAAATTCAATAATCACCGATGACACGAAAAGACTCACATCAGACATATAACCACGGAAAACAAGAAAAACAAGAAAAAACTGTAATTTTGTAAATTAGCCCTCTCAATTAGTCCTCTCGAGTGTAGCGAAAAGAAAGCTTACTTCTCCATAAATTACTTCTCCATAAATTAGTCCTCTTGAGCGAAGCGAAAAGGACCCCCCGTGCTCCCGAAGCGGAACTCGGGAAGCGAAACTCGGGAGGCGAAACTTGGGAGGAAGAGATAAATTATATTAAGTACGAAAAGATTTACTATAATCTAAAAAAACAGGAACTGAATCCGTCTTGAGCAGCCGAAAGAGAATAAGCCGTATTCAAGAACTATATAAAGATTATATATTTTTTTCATGATTATAAGCAGTTCAAAAGGTATAACGGTGTTAAACATGATGGATCCGCAAATTGAGCGAAAACTCATTGAAATTATGAGGGTGATTCACGAAAGTGACAAACCTATAGGTGCCCGGGCAATAGCTGACGAACTTAATAACCGGGGCTATGATATAGGAGAGCGGGCTGTCCGCTACCATCTGAGGATCCTGGATGAGAGAGGATTCACACACAAACATGGATACGCAGGGCGTACGCTTACTGAACTGGGAGAAAGCGAGATGAGTGATGCTCTCATCGGAGATCGCTTTGGTTTCGTAATATCCCGGATAGAAGAAATGGCGTTCAGGACTACTTATAACCCCGAGACAAATGACGGAGTGGTAGCCGTAAATATTTCTTACTTTGATAAAGACGATTTGGAAACCGTTATTGATGTGATATCATATACCGCACATTCAGGATACATGATAAGCCCCAAAGTAAGGATTTTTGAAGAAGGTGACGAATTGATTCCCCTGCCGCCTGGCAAAGTCGGAATAGCTACGGTATGCAGTGTTACTTTTGACGGGCTCCTTCTCAAAGCGGGCATTCCTGTGGAACCTGCTTATGGCGGGATTCTCCAGATGGAAAAACGGAAACCTGCACGCTTTATAGATCTTATTTCGTACAGCGGAACCTCAATCGACCCTATACAGATTTTCATGAGCAGGAAGACTACATCCGTCCTTGAAGTGCTTGAAAAAGGGGAAGGCAAAATCCTTGCCAATATACGGCAGATAAATTCCTCGGCTTATGACAGCGCCAGAGAAGTCATCAAAATTGCAGAAAAAGCAGGGCTTGGTGGCTGCTTTCCTCCCGGAAATATTGACGAGACTTTACTTGGAGCGCCTGTTGAGACAGGGAAGTTCGGCATTGCGGTCGTAGGAGGTATCAACGGAATCTGCGCCCTTGAAGAAACCGGAATTAAAATTGAGACAAACCCTGTTTCTACTGTTATGGAATACAGAACCCTGTCAGAAATCTGAGGAGAGCAGATGTTCAGGCTTACGGTCATTTATGACAACAGAGCCGATGATGACTTCACAGGAAGCTGGGGTTTTGCAGCTCTTGTTGAGACAAGCAGTGAAACTCTTCTTTTTGATACCGGGTGGGATGGATATCTTCTCTTAAAACATATGAAGAAACTTAACATTGATCATGTACGTATCGGAAAATTAATCATTTCCCACCAGCACTGGGATCATATAGGAGGCCTTCCTGAGATTCTTCAGGCAAGCCCCGGAATTAAGGTATACGTTCCTGCATCTTTTTCGGAGAACCTGAAAAAAGAGATTGAAAAAAGGGCGACTCTTATTGAAGTAAAAGAGCCTGTAGAGATCTGTAAGGGTATTACGAGTACAGGAGAACTCGGAGATAAAGTAAAAGAACAGGCGCTGATTCTCGACACAGGGGACGGATGTTATGTGCTTACAGGCTGTGCTCACCCGGGCCTTGCCGCAATTTTAGATACTGCCCGCCTTTACGGGAAAGTGAAAGGAATCCTTGGCGGGCTTCATGATAGTGAGGAGTTTGAAAGGCTGAAAGGGCTGGAACTCATAGCAGCAGGGCATTGCACTGTTCACAGAGAAAAAATAAAAGAAATTTTTCCCAGTGAATTCGTCGAAATCAAAGTTGCCCTGCGCCTGGATCTGAAATAAATTGATTTGTTTTAGACGAATAAATAGGAATTAAAAAACTATATTTTTGCAAATTTTTAGTTTAAAGCCTGAATTTAAGATGTATTTTAAAAAGCCCCAGATTTTAACGCTTTAGTTTTAACAAATACACAAAATTTAGAAACAAATACGCAAAATTTAGAGGAAATGTATAATTAGAAATACAATGTTCTCTAAACAGAATACACGACTTAGTGTGGAATGATAAAGATCAGGCAAAGATGCCGGAATTATCCGATTTTTGCCGTTCGTTCTGCCGTTTAGAATTATTTTTGAATAAGGTACTTTGAATGATTATTTTCTCGCGATACGAAAAAAGAGAAGGGGAACCGTATCAAAAATGAGATAAAGGGAGAAAATGTCGATGCTGAAAATAGAGGACCTGACTGTAGAGGTCAACGAGAAAACTTTACTTCACGATGTGAACCTCGAAGTCAAAAAAGGGTATACTAATGTACTTTTTGGGCCAAATGGAGCTGGAAAAACAGCTTTGATGAGAACACTCATGGGCTTTAGCGAGTACAAAGTTGTAAAAGGCCAGATTCTGTTCAACGAAGAAGACATTACCAGCCTGCCAGTGGATGAACGCGCCCGTCTCGGACTTGGGATCATGATGCAACGCCCTCCAGATATGTCCGGGATTAAGTTGAGAGATCTTGTAAGAGTAGCATCTAAAGGAAAGAAAAATCCTGAAGATCTTGCCGAAAAGCTTGATATGAAGCGTTTTCTGGACAGGGATGTCAATGTGGGTTTTTCGGGAGGAGAAATAAAACGCTCGGAACTTCTACAACTTGAAGCCCAGAGTCCAAGCCTTTACCTGCTGGATGAGCCTGAGTCCGGAGTGGACCTTGTAAGTATAGAACAGGTCGGAATGACAATAAAAGGACTGCTTGAAGAAGGAGTAGACTGTCCCGGCGAGAGCTGCAAGAGAGGAAAATCAGCTCTTATTATTACCCACACAGGTAGAATACTGGATTATGTGAAGGCAGATCGGGGATATATCCTTTGCAACGGGACTGTTATGTGTTCCGGAAATCCCTTGAAAATGCTGGAAGAAATAAAAAATAGAGGGTATGAGGAGTGTATAAGATGCAGACTGACGATGTGAACCTGAAAAAGAGAGCTGAGAGCGCAGCCGAAAAAAAGGCAACTTTCGGAGAAGACTTTGAGCTGGAAAAGTTTGAGGAAGGTTCCAAGATTAGCAAACCTATTGAAGACCTCCAGACCCTTGACGAGGAAAGCAAAAGAACCCTGCTTCAGGTAGGAGTGGTACCGAGTGAAGAAGGCAGATCAGGCAGTCTGCTGGTACTGGATAATTCAGTTATGCATTCTTCCCTGAAAGACAAAGATATAGAACTTACTTCCACCCATAAAGCCCTTGAAAAGTACGAATGGCTCAAAGACTACTCCTGGAAGCTTGTAGCTGTGGATACCGATAAATACACAGCAAAAACCTATCTTGAGAACGCAAATGGATACTTCATCCGCGTGCCTGCTGGTAAGAAATCCTCCATGCCAGTCCAGACCTGTCTTCTGCTTGGCAGTGAAAAGACTTCCCAGACCGTGCATAATATTGTGATAGTCGAGGAAGGAGCCAGCCTTGACATAATTACAGGCTGCACTGCTAAAAAGGGAGTAGAAGAGGGGCTCCACCTGGGAATTTCTGAGATGTACGTAAAAAAAGGCGCCACCCTGAACTTTACAATGATCCATAACTGGGCTGAGCAGATCGGAGTTCGCCCGAGAACAGTGGTTCGTGTGGAAGAAGGTGGGACTTACATAAGCAATTACATTTGCCTGAAGCCTGTTCGTTCTGTCCAGATGTACCCAACTGTCAGACTCGAAGGGGAAGGGGCAGTAACCAGGCTCAATACTATAGCAATTGCCCATCCTGGCTCTGAACTCGACCTTGGAAGCAGGGCTATTTTCAATGCCCGTGGCACAAAAGCTGAACTTATTTCGAGGACGATCACAATCGGGGGAAGAATAATTGCAAGGGGAGAAATGATAGCCAATGCAAAGGGAGCAAAAGGGCACCTGGAATGCAAGGGGCTTGTTCTTACCGATAAAGGAAGCCAGTTGGCAATCCCCATCCTTGAAGCAAACATAGATGATGTCGAACTCACCCACGAAGCAGCCGTAGGAAAAATTGCCAAAGACCAGGTGGAGTATCTGATGGCCAGAGGGCTTACCGAAGAAGAGGCAGTGGGTATGATCGTACGCGGGTTCCTTGACGTGGGAATCAGAGGTATCCCGGATGAACTGAGAAACGAAATAGAAAATACAATTACACAGACAGCTTTTGGAAATTAATTCAAAATATGAAAGGCTTAAAAAGCTAATTTCAACATGCTTGAGATACAGCATATGCAAAAAACAAAAGTGAAAATAATAGATTCTAAACCAAAAAACGTAATTGGGAGACTTATTGTGCGAATCCGGTAGGAAAACGGAGAAACCTGCCGGAATTTTTGGGGATTATTTCTGGATTTTAATGAACTGAAAGTATGAGTTAAGAAAAGGCTTCCTTTGCGGAAAAGAAAACCTTACAGCAAATACTGCTAATAAAACCGTGATTAAAGATATGGTCAGTTAATGTCATTTCTGTTTTCCAGTCCCTTATGTGACTTACAATTTATACTATTTTTGATTCTTTTTTATGATTTCCAGATTGGGTATTCAAGCTTTCAAAGATATTAGTAAGTTAAGAGACAGACAATTTATTAAATATAGAGGAATTTATTAAATAGGGGAAATGTATTATGAGCGAGATTAAAATAGGGGATAAAATTCAGGATTTCAGGTTAAGAGACCACAAAGACAAAGAGGTGAATCTCTCTGACTTCAGCAGCAAGAAGGTGCTCCTATCGTTCCATCCACTTGCCTGGACCAGGGTCTGTGCAGAGCAGATGAACTCACTTGAAGAAAACCATGAGTTATTCACCAAACTAAATACAGTGGTCTTTGGCATAAGTGTGGACCCCATACCATCAAAAAGGGCCTGGGCCAGGGAATTGGGAATTACACACATCAAGCTTCTTTCGGACTTCTGGCCGCATGGGGAGGTTGCCAGAGCATATGGAATATTCAGAGAAAAGGAAGGGGTATCTGAAAGGGCGAACATAATCATCGACGAGGAACAGAAGATAATATTCTTCAAAGTATATCCCGGGCATGAACTTCCCGATATCGCGGAGATCATACAACTCCTGGAAAAATAAGGTTCAGCTCTAAAAAATAAAATAATCGAGGGGAAAAGGAAACAATAAAATAACAGAGGGAAAAGGTAGGAAAAAGTAAGAGACACTGATTGAGGATTAAGAGACACTGATTGAGGATTAACTGAAAAATTAAAGAAAAGCTTTTTAAGGAACTAAACAATGAGGGAAAAATATTTTAAGGAAAAATTTCCTGGAAAGTCAGAAGACTAGCCGGTTCAATCTTTATTCAATTCCATATCAATTTTATCATAGAGTTCTCTCACTGCTATGTTAAGCCTGCGAACCTCAACCTGCCATACTCTTTTGCTGACCTGCATGCTTCCTCCGGCTCTGAAGGCTGCCATCCATGAGTATCTCCTGGCTATTTTTTTGTTGTTCGGAGGAAAATCAAAAACTCTTCCCGTTTTCTGGTTACTGTATTTTTCATTAATAAGGAACTCGTAGATCTCCTGGACCCTTTCGAGTAATTTTTGTTCACTTTCGGAACCTGGCGCCCCAAACAGGACAAGATTCCAGAGGCGAAACTGCACATTGTGAAGTTTAGTTAAAAGTTTTTTAGAAACTGAAACTTCCAGCATTTTCCTAAATTCTAGAAAAATATCCGTGTTTCCGAAACTTGAAGGCAGAGTATTTCCAAGCGAGATCATAACGTGAATACATTCGTGAAAAAGAATTCTGGCTATCAGGAATTCAACTCGATCCTGCAAGTTCCAGAATCTGCTTACAAGAGCTTCATCCCACATCTGGTAAGGGTTAACCAGGATAAGGGACCTGTAGACAATCTTTTTTTCTTGCTGTGAAACCAGCCGTTTGGGATAAAGAGTCATGCCCGGCATTTTTCCGAAAAACTGAATCCTGACAGCCAGATCCCAGCAGTATTCCCATTCTCCGGAACTTACACACTTTACCCTGTAGTAATTTCCATCAAAGTGAACTTTCCCAAGCAGTCGAGAAATATCCTTACTATGTACCTTTATCAGCGACTTTACTCTGGACTCCCGATAGATCCGAAGGTCAAAATAAGGAACGTACCGGATAGAAGCAGAAGAGAAATCAGGTGCGTCTGAATTAAGATCAGGAAATCCATGAGACCATAAGCCTGAATTGTCTTCCCAATCATTGCTTTCTTTCTCAACTGGCCCGGCCTTCCTTTTCATCAAATATCCTCGTGTGAAATATCCTATATGATATTATTACTGAGGATATATAAAAACTGATCAATATTCAGGGAATTGAAACAAAGGTTTACCCGGCCTGAAAAAAGGCAAAGGTCTCATTTCTTTTCGCCCTTTTGATTGAGATGCCCGCAAACCGGACAATTGTTTAACTTTGAGAGTAAAATCTCACTGAAATTTCCTGAAAGTCCATTCCAGAACAGAAGACGACCTTCCAGAAGTTTCCCTTTTCCTGTCAGGAATTTAATCGCTTCATTTGCCTGAATGGAACCGATAATTCCTGGAGTCGTCCCTAAAACAGGAAAAACTGCTTTTTTGGAAATGCGCGGAAAAATGCAGTAAAAACAGGGAGTTTTTCCGGGAACTATTGTTGTTACCTGGCCGTCATACCCGGTAACTGCTCCATGAATTAAAGGAATTTTCCTTTTTAAGGCAAACCTGTTAAGCATATGTCTCGTTTCCAGATTATCCAGGGCATCAACGAGAATATCACATTCAGGAATAAGAGATTCGATATTTGAGTCGGTAAGCATCTCTCCTATAGTTTCGACCTCAATGTCGGGGTTCATAGAAAGAAGCTTTTCCTTTGCAGACTCTACCTTAGGCCTTCCAATATCCTTTTCGTGATGGAGAAACTGTCTGTTTAGATTACTGAGATCCACTGAATCGAAATCTGCAAGAATTATTTTACCTATCCCGGCTATTGCGAGATATGTGGAAACAGGGCTTCCGAGGCCGCCTGCACCGGCAACCAGTACTGTTGCATTCTTCAGCTTTTCCTGTCCCTCTTCCCCAAAAAGAAGGATCTGCCGGCTATATTTTTCACGCTCAAAATCATTCATGTAAGGTCTTCCGGAATACTGATTCATTCAGGATATTGATTTTTATTTTTCTCGTCACCGGGAATAATCTTATTCCCGATAATTAAAATCATTCTCAGTACCGACTGAGCTCTTTATGCATAACTTCTTCGGATGGCAAAAGACAAAACAGAAAGAGACTTTAATCATACGTATACTCTATGTCACCATATGAGGTTTGCTAAAAGATGGGGATTCCAGTATATAAATGCAGAAAATATATCACCAGGAAAAGATATAAACCGCAGAAACATCAGATATAAGGAATAAGAAATTTTTTTTTGAAAAAAATTAATTAAGGCAAGATCCATAAAAATGATGAGTTCATTTTTAATATTGTTTTAACCGCCTTTTGCGGCTCATTATTGTAAAATTCCTCCAGTACATTAAAGACAAGAGGCTGGAAAAAAGAAATTTACAAAGGTTTTGGATTATGAGAGTTCTGGATTTAAAAAGTACCATCATCAGTATCAAACAAGAATTTACAGGTTATTTTAAAGAAAGGGATGCCGAAATTAATGGATCTCTTCTTGCACTCCTTTCGGGCGAACATGTCCTCTTGCTCGGCCCGCCAGGAACTGCGAAAACCCTGCTTGCAAACAAAATCTGCGAAACTATCGAAGGAGGAAATTTTTTTCATTATCTCCTGACCCGCTTTTCCACGCCTGAAGAAGTGTTTGGACCGCTTTCCCTTAAGGCACTCGAAAGGGATGAATTCAGTAGACGAGTAGATGGCTACCTGCCAACTGCTCATATCGCCCTTCTTGACGAAATTTTCAAGGCAAATAGCTCCATTTTAAACAGCCTGCTGACTGTGCTGAACGAGAGGAAGTACCACAACGGTAAGGAGCTTATGGAGGTGCCTCTTTTTTCCGTTTTTGGGGCTTCCAACGAGCTGCCCGAAGAAGATGAAAGCCTCGAAGCCCTTTATGATCGCTTTCTTTTCAGGTACAGGGTGGACTATATCCAGCACGAAGAGAACCTTGAGGATCTTATTTTCAAAAATACGGAAGACTTCGTACCCTCAACGAAACTCAATATAGAGAATATAAAGGAAATCCAGAAAAAAGCAAGAGATCTCCCGGTTGATCCTGAGATTCGGGCGATTATAAAAGGGCTCAGAAAGGAACTTAGAAACTCAAATATTTTCGTTTCTGACAGACGCTGGAAAAAGATTGTAAACGTGCTCAGAGTAGCTTCAGCCGTAAATGGGCACGCCAGCGTAAACAGAATGACTGCCGTTCTGCTCCAGCATGTGCTCTGGGAAGTACCGGAACAGAAGGAAGCGATCAGGAAGCTTATCCTCGATAGAGTTGTTTCAGGAGGCACAGATACAGGAAAACTGAAGCTGGACGTTTTTGACCTGAAAAACTCCATATACAGTTGCCTGCAACAGGAACTTCCGGATCTTGTAGCCTGCAATAAGTGCTATGAAGAGGAGAGAAAAACAGCAGGTGGTATGAAAAGCTCAAGGTTTTCCGGAATGAAAACCCAGAGGAACCTTACATTTGACAACGCCCTTGATCTACTGAAACACCATACCGAGTTCCCAACCCATACCTACAGTTATGGGCTCGATTACAGTAATCTCAACAGTTCCCTGAGCTTTGAATCCGTAGCAGAACAGTTCCACAGGAAATACGGTTTTGAATTCAAGATCAGCCTCGATTACGGAGATAAAAAACTCTATGAAAAAGAGTATGAGAATCTGGAGGAGAGACTTGACTATTTTAGAAAGCAAATCCAGGAAGAAGAAAAAGCCCTTGAGAATACCCTGAAAGAGAATATCTGGATTTCAGGACAGGACAGTCAGGAAATTCTTATAAAATATCATTCCAAAAACACGGATATTTACGAAATTGCGAGCAATCTGAATGAAATACGGTTCCTGCTAGAAAAACCCAAGGTATTTGATGTGGCAGTTGAAAAAGCAGAAGAAGTAGCTTGAAACTGAGAATGACGGAAATTCCTGTAAAATAGAAGTAAGCCTTGAATAAAAGAGCTCAAAAGCTTAAAGAAACCTCGGAAAAGGAAACAAAGATATGCAGGAATTAAAAAGTCAGAAGGAGAAATTTGAAGATGTATCAGGATCCGGCTCATCTTTATCCTTCAACCGCGCCTTCAATCCTTCCGCAATACTCAACATCGAACTGAGAGAAATCCTGGCGACTCCGCGAAGAGTGCCAAGGCAACTACGGGAAGAAATTGCAGAAATTCTTATTTACGAGCTTTTTTCAGAAAAAGGGTATGAAATAAAGGATGAAAAACTGTTTACAGGCAAATTCGGAGCTTTTTATCTTATCCTTCTGAGTATGAGGGATTTTTCAGTCTGGGCCGAAATAAAAGCTCTTGCCGAAACCAACATCATGGCAGGAGTCTTTATCCTGAGAACTCTACTTGAAGAACTCTTTACACTTCTGGACGACTATGAAAAAATAGAGCAAGAATTATCAAAGAAGTTTCCTAAAAGCCTGGAAAAAAGTATTAAAGCCCTGAAGGATCTTATCAGTGAAACTAAAGCTGTATGGGAAAAGAACAGGTTACTGCGGACGGAGAAAAACTCTCAAGGGCAGGAAAAGCAGGATACGCTACAGAAACAGGGAATTGAAAAAAAGATCCAGAAAAACTTTCTGAACGGTTCGGAGGGCGATGTCGGGATAAATCAGGCCCGGTGGCCTGGAACAACGGCAGAATCCGAAAAACTCGTCTCAATGACTCAGGAGTTTATGTCCTCAGAAAAGGCTGGAGAGATTCTTGATTCTGCGATCGGAGAAAAAATAGCTGCAAAAATTGAAGAACTCATTCCTGCCCTTGAAGACCACCTCGAAATGCTCGAAATTCTCTCAATGCTTTTTCCGGGAAGAATGTGGGACCATTCACTGCAGGCTTTGCACAGGGAATACTTCGGAAACCTGGAAAAATATGCCGCGATGCTCAGAAAAAATTCAGACCTTCATGAAATTCTGGAACAGGTTGGAAGAATCGAACTTGAATACGGTTCAAAAAAGCTGAATCTATCGCCATACAGTAAAAGCGAGGTACATTCGATTACTTTTTCAGGTGATATCCAGACGCTGCTTCCAGTAGAAGCCGTAAAGCTGAGAAATCCCCTTCTAAAGCTCAAATTCTATGCGGATATGCTGGAAGGAAAACTCCTGACATACCAGCTCAGAGGCGATAACTGGAACTCGGACACATCAGGAAAGAAGAGAAAAGGGCCTGTTGTCGCCCTGGTGGACACCTCGGCATCAATGCGAGGAAGCCCTGAGATCCTGGCAAAATCCGTGCTGCTTGCAGTTACAAAAAGAATGCTGAAAGAAGGCAGAGATGTTAAAATAATTCTCTTTTCTTCGAAATGGCAGACCTTTGAGATTGAACTTACGGATAAAAAGCGTATGGGTCGTGAGTTTCTGGAATTCCTGCAATTTACTTTCGGCGGCGGCACGGATTTCAATACCGCACTCCGCGCAGGTCTGAAAGCTATGAAAAATGAAAAAGCCTTTGAGGGGGCAGACCTCCTTTTCCTTACAGATGGCGCTTCCGAACTTTCAGAAAGGCCTCTTATCAGGGAATGGAATGAGATAAAAACCGAAAGAAAAGCCAGAATTTTTTCCTTAATAATAGGAAACTCTGATGCAGGCGGACTGGAGCAGGTTTCGGATCACACATATCTCATAAGAAATGCGGAAAACTGGGAAGTCGGGGAAAGCCCTGCAAGTTTTGTGAAGGCTATAAGCAAACCCTTCAGGTTTTAAATAACCTGACATTTTTTTCAGATAGGTCCGAAACTTGCGATTCAATGCCTGCGCTTGAAAAGTTTCTGCAGACCTTCTACGAATTCTTCCAGGTCTTTTTTGCCAGGTGTCTGATGCCTGGATATACTTGACAGAATCGCAAATGTTGCTTTTTTGCCTCTGGTAGAATTCTTGAGCAGTCCGATTTCAATCATTGTAATTATCAGTTCGGAAATTATTTTGCGGTCTCTTGGGCTCAGGTTGTTCCATTTTTCATTGAGTTTTTTCGAAGAGCCCATTATTGATTCTTTTCTTTCGGAAGCTAGTAATGAAGCTTTTGAGGAAGCAACTTTTGAGGCGCTTATTATCCGCTGCTTGCCGCAGGAAGCAGTTTCCGAAAAAATTTTAAAAGCATTCTTTGAGATCTCTTTTATTTTCGTCTTTTTATTAATAGGGATTCCCTCTTCAGAAGCCTCCCGGAAGTCACGTTCAGAAACTCTGCTTTCCAGAATTTTGCGGATTTCTTCAAATATCTCGGAGATTTCTTCGTGAGACCTCGTTTTAAGGTATTCCCGGAGGTTTTTCACCAATTCGGAGTCAATTGACTTGGAATTCAATTCAGAAGAGGCATCAGGAGCGCAAAAAAAATCTTCATTTACTTCAACAAAATCAGCATCGATTACAGGGCAGGATTCAAAACCAGATTCACGTGATAAAGCCTTCCAGGATTCAGGCTTTTTTCCGATTCTGAAACCTGCATTTGAAAGCCTGTCGAGTATTTCCTTTTTAAGCAAGAAAATGCACCTCTTCTTAAAACAAAGTATCTTCTTTATTAAAACAAATGCCTTTATTTACACCGGGCAATTCACCTTAAACTTTAGTATAATTCGCAGCCAAATATAAATTATAACTACCTAACTCAATTTAACCTTCAAATTTGATATCTTTTTCTATTTACCTTTCAATATAAAATCCAACCATTCACATGTGGCTGACAAAATAAGGGGTTAAAAAAGGAATCAGATCAGCTTTTTTTAGATAAGGGGCTTAAAAATAGAAATGAGTGAAGAATAAGCGTGCATATTCCTTATTTTTTAGAAATAACTGCGAATCGATTCGCAGTTTAAGGAATTATTTTATAAGTTTCATGCCTTAGTAAATAGTAAGTGAGGTGAAAAGTATGCGTATACTGGATACGAAGGCATTAAAAGGAATCATATGCGGAATACTTGCCATATCAATTATTTCGATTGCCTGTGCAGGAGCAGGGAATGGAGATACAGCCGTGTCTGCAAGCGAAGATGCAGTACAGGCAAAAGTCGGGGCAGGTGTTGGATCATCTTCGGCTTATGCCGGAGATTATTTCCCCGAGTTTGAGAAAATCAGGGTTGATCCGACTTATAAGTACCTGCAACTGGAACCCGGAAACAGTGAAAACTTTACTGTAACCGTTGAGAACAAAGACAACAAAACAATTGAGTTGAAGCCAAAACCTTTAATCACTCCCTACACGGAAAATTTCATAAATGAGAGCTGGATCAGCATAAGTCCCTCCGAAAAGGCTCTGAAGCCCGGAGAAAAAGAAGAGTTTGAGGTAAAGGTGAGCATACCAGAAGACGCGGACCTTGGGAACTATGCCGTACTCATTGCTTTCACGGAAAAAGTGCCTGAAGGAGATGTAGCAGGTTCTTATCCTAACTTCCCAGGCACAATGCAGTTGAACGTGCAGGTATGGACCCCACCTGTAGTCCAGGTCCTTACGCCTTATGTCAATGACCTTGTGGAAGCCGGGAAAAACTATACTTATGAAATAAAGCTCAAGAATACAGGCAGTAAAGATATCTCAATCTCCCCTGAACTTACTGAGGGAGGGGGCATCATTTACGCTGAAAGCGCGTCTTCCTCTGCAGGAATGCCGCAGCAGGCTTTCGGAAACAGGGCTATAAGCGTGGAAGCCCCTGATAAAATAAAAGCCGGGCAGACAGCTATCGTAAAACTGACACTTGCAGTTCCGGCTGATGCAAAGGGCAGCTACGGCGGCAGCCTTGATCTGAATATTGATGACCCGGGAATCCGCGAATACGAAGGAATAGTTTCCCTGAGCTTCCGCATCCTCCCAGTTCTCAAAGAGCCTTACGAAAATATCTTTGAAGCCGGGACAGACGGCCCCATCACCGTAGAGGTTAAAGCCTACCAGAACGGATACGGCCTATATACCTCCGGAGGAAACCGGGATCTTACGCCTTCCTTCAATGTCAGCCTGAAAGATCCATCCGGAAATGAGGTAACGCCTACTCTTGTGAACACGAAATACAGCGACTCGATAAACATAATAGATGATACGTCCACGCAGCCGTATCCTGTTCCGTACATATCCTCGAAAATTGCGGGCGGTATGGAGACTTATGACCAGGGAAATTACCAGGGAGGAACTACAACCGTTGTTAAGACCTATACCGCACCAGGAGCTGTGGGGAAATGGAAGCTTTCGATCCTTCCCAAAAATGCAGAAAATTTTGAGTACTCAATCACAATCGAAGCTGCTGAAGAATAAACAGCTTCTAACTTTTTTCGTTTGAGTCCTAAGATGACTCAAAATTCATTTTTTGGATCTTATATTTTGAGTGATCAATCGAATTTTTGACCATGAAAATAATCTTTAAAAATCCCACTGATTAAGAATAAAATTGGTTTTGGGATGAGCTCATAGTTAAATGTTTGATACTATCGATTCCTTATTTCAACCGTGTAATTGCTAAAAGTAATAATTCTCAATATTTAGTAATAAGGTTTTTCAGGAGCTGGATAAGTTTAAATCTTGCTTTTTAAGGCTTATCCTAAATATAAGTATTCAATAAAGCTTCTTTTTGAAATTAATTCTCTTTATCCTCTATATTCTGAAAAGTAAGCTTATATTTAAGCCAGTTAATTTTGGGGCTGTCAGCAGGCTGATAGCCTACAAAAAAATTGGAGCTATGAATAGCATACAAAGGTATATATATTATAAAGAGGAAATAGGATTCCGTGGTCATTTAAACAACGAAAATAAAACTTAGGATAAAGGAGACCAGTTGATGAATAAAATAACAGAGAAGAAGCTTTCAAAACGAATTTCACAAGGATCTTTGTTTGATAATGGCATGCTTTTAACTTCTGACGAAATTTATGGGAAATTTCAGGGATATTCATGCAACACAAACCTAAACTTAAAAACAAACTGGTAAAGGGCCCATATTAAAAAAGTTTGTTAATAAACAACCTTTAGACAACTTCCAAAAAGTCATCCACATATTAATAGAAACCCAACTTGAAGGTAACGAAACCACAAAAATGAGGTATAATATGGAATACGAGCTCGAAGAAGTCGAGAGAGATTACATCGGGTTTAGAAAAGAAATGGGAGAGGAATAAACATACAAAGAGTAAATTGACCTCTCAGTAGTCCATAAACATATCAGCCAACCTTCAAAGATCTCCAAAAAGTTAAACAAATATTTGAGCTCATCCCAAAACTTGATTAATCGTGCAAAATTCAAGACTCAGCGAACCAATTTTGAGTTTTGGAATGAGCTCAAAATTAAAATCGAAATTCAAGGAGTTTTATTCATGAAACATCTAAAAATATGTCCAGAATGCCACGCTAATCTGAAATTGTGCTCAGATGGCGAGACTCAGTATTGTAGTATTTGCAAGTACTGGACAAAGGTAGGTACTGCAAGACTCGATTCAATAATGATTTACGGATGAGGAGTCTGCATAAAGAATACTGAGATTTTTAATATCTGGGACTATAAAATTTTGTATTTTATAAGAACCCAGTGACTGAAAATTTTGTGTATGAGCTCATCCAAACCCAAGTTTCTTCTTAGATCAATAAAAGTTTCAGAATCATGTTCTATTACAAGAAACTCGATTGATCATTCAAAATTCGAGATTTAGGGAACTAATTTTGAATTTTTAGGTGAGTTCAATTTTTGAAAATACGAAAATTTCAGACCGCTCCAGGGCTTTGGAACTTCTGAAACCCATTTTTTCTTAGTAGTTTTTTAATTATCCTTATTTTTCTTTTTTACCTGCATTGCCGCAATATGAAAAATAGAAGTTAAAGATCCAGTGTATCTGACAGTAGAGGAAATCGCAATTTTTATACTGGTTAATATATATTTAGATGGAGTACAATTTTCGGGGATACCGGAAAAAGTATAGGGCAACATGTCAGTGCCAGAGACTTCTGTGTACAGAAAGGTGAGCGTAAACCCGAAGGAATAAAATAGTCTAAGGATAAGATGGAGCTTTCACAGGATAAAGAGAACGTCTATAAAGTCTATAATATCATAGTTTTAATTTCATCTTTTTGCTGGAGGTAAGAAATATATGAGAGAAGGTCCGGACCCGTTTGGAGTAAGAGACATTATAGAAACAGCTGCAGGAAAAGCTACGATTTACAGATTGGGTAAACTGAAAGAAAAGGGCTTTGAAGGAATTTCCCTGCTTCCTTACTCCATAAGGATCCTGCTGGAATCCCTGCTCAGGCACGCGGATACTGAAAAGCATATAATAACTGCCGAAGATGTGGAGGCTCTTGCACGCTGGAATCCTGAAAATATAAGTGAGAAAGATATTCCGTTTATTCCGTCGAGGGTAATTATGCAGGACTTTACAGGTGTTCCAGCTGTAGTAGACCTGGCAGCCCTCCGCTCGGCAATGCAGCGTCTGGGAGGCAATCCCGCGAAAATCAACCCTGTCATCCCTGCAGATCTCGTAATCGATCATTCGGTCCAGGTAGATTCCTACGGCACCTCATATGCTCTTGAGGAAAATGAGAAAAAAGAGTTTGAGCGCAACAAAGAACGCTATTCCGTTCTGCGCTGGGCCCAGAAGTCCTTTGACAATTTCAGAGTCGTGCCCCCCGGAAGAGGGATAATCCATCAGGTAAACCTTGAATACCTGACTCCGCTTGTGCATCTCAAGGAGAAAGATGGAGAGCTGTATGCATTCCCTGATACCCTTGTAGGGACAGACTCCCATACTACAATGATCAACGGGATCGGAGTACTCGGCTGGGGGGTCGGAGGCATAGAAGCCGAAGCCGTAATGCTAGGGCAGCCTTACTATATGCCTGTGCCTGAGGTTGTGGGTTTCAAGCTCTACGGGAAACTGGAACCGGGAGTTACTGCCACAGACCTTGTCCTGACAATTACAAAAATACTGAGAAAACAGGGAGTCGTCGGCAAGTTCGTGGAATTTTACGGGCCCGGGTTAAGCTCTCTGAGTCTTCCGGATAGGGCAACAATCTCCAATATGGCTCCTGAGTATGGGGCGACCCTTGGAATTTTCCCACCTGATGCCGAGACCCTGAACTACCTGCGAAGAACTGGTAGGAGCGAAGAGCAGGTTGACTTTGTGAAAAAATATCTGGAAGCTCAGGACCTTCTCTATTCGATCCACAAACCCGAAACTGTGTTCAGCAGCACCCTGGAACTTGATATGAGAACGGTAAAACCCTGCATGGCAGGCCCAAAACGCCCTCAGGATCAGCTCTTTTTAAGTGAAGTGCCTGAAAATTACCGTGAAACAATGCAGCAGACCTTTATCCGGAAAAAAGAAGCTGGAATTGAGCTTTCCAGAGACCCTGCTTACCAGCGCTGGATAGGAGAAGGAGGAACTCCTATTGAGGATCCTGAATTCCCGAGTGCGGTAGAGGCAAATGAAGCGGGATCTGCAGAAAAGGCCTTCAGGGTCACACATGGTTCTGTAGTGATTGCAGCTATCACTTCCTGCACCAACACCTCAAATCCTTCAGTCCTTATAGGAGCCGGACTGCTTGCGAAAAAGGCTGTAGAAAAGGGCCTGCACGTCAGACCTTTTGTAAAAACAAGCCTCTCCGCGGGTTCAAGAGTAGCTACGGAATATCTGGGAGCTGCAGGCCTTTTGCCCTATCTCGAAGCCCTGGGTTTCTATCAGGTTGGCTATGGCTGTACGACCTGTATAGGGAATAGCGGGCCTCTACCTGAATATGTTGCAAAGGAAATTAAAGAAAAAGACCTTACTGTTGCAGCCGTACTAAGCGGAAATCGAAATTTCGAAGGAAGGATCAATCCGCTTGTCAGGGCAAACTATCTCGCTTCTCCCCCCCTTGTTGTCGCCTATGCGATCGCAGGTACTGTGAATATAAATTTTGAAACTGATCCCCTTGCTTATGACCCCAACGGGCGCCCTGTTTACCTTAAGGATATCTGGCCTGCGGAAGAGGAGATAAAGGAAGCTGAAAAGAGCAGTATTAGGCCCTCAATGTTCGAAAAAGAGTATTCCGGTGCTCTGGAGGGCCCCAAACTCTGGAAAGAACTGGAAGTCCCAGCAGGTACCCTTTATGATTGGAATCCGATGTCCACCTACATTCAGGAACCCCCTTATTTCGTGGATTTTCCGCTTTTTCCACCTTCACCGGAGAGCGTAAGGGATGCAAGAGTCCTGGCCCTTTTCGGAGACAGCATTACCACGGATCATATATCTCCTGCAGGTGATATCCCATCAGATAGTCCTGCAGGCAGATACCTGATATCCTGGGGTGTGGATTCTGAAGATTTCAATTCCTATGGTTCCCGCAGAGGTAACCACGAGGTAATGATGCGTGGAACTTTTGGAAATATCCGGCTCAGGAACAGGCTTGTAGCCAGAGAAGGGGGCTGGACCGTATACCATCTCAAGAAAGAAGACTTTCCAGCGGAAGAATCCTGTGGAGGAATTTCGATCTATGATGCAGCTATGCTTTATGCCGAAAATAATATCCCGCTGATAGTTATCGCTGGAAAGGAATACGGGACAGGCAGTTCGAGGGACTGGGCAGCTAAAGGTACATTCCTTCTAGGAGTAAAGGCAGTCATTGCCGAGTCTTTCGAACGTATCCACAGAAGCAACCTCGTTGGCATGGGAGTTCTTCCACTGCAGTTTAAGGAAGGAGATAATGCGGATACTCTCGGTCTTTCAGGAAAGGAAAGCTATGATATTCTGGGCATTGAACACATGGAACCCCACGAAGAGCTTATAGTAAGGACAAAGGACGAAAATGGGGAAAAAATGCAATTCCAGGTAATATTGAGACTTGATTCGGCTGTGGAAATAGAGTATTACTTGAATGGTGGAATTCTGCATAAGTTCCTGCGGGATTCGGTGAAGAAAAAAGAACAGGTTATCAATACAAGAATGTAATAAAAAAGCCTTTTTGAAAAGGTTCCGCAAGCTTTACATAAAGTTTCCTATTTTTGGAACCTTTCCTTTTACCCTATGCGGAAAAAGGGTTACTTTAATTACTTCAGGTATTTCGAGAAACACTAAATTCTGAAAATAGTATAGATTATATATAATATAACTAAAAGTTTTAAAGCCGTGGCATCCCTTAATTTGAAAAATAATTATAGAGATCTTGCGATACAATTTCAACAAATTTAATATACTTATTCAACGATAATAGGAATGAATTGTCACCCTATTTTTGGGTCTAATAAGACCCTTCGTGTTAAATCTTTCACGTATAATCAGAGGATCCCCCAAATTTCAAAGTTTTTTGAAAGTCCTCTAGGCATAACTCTGTGAGGTAGAAAATGAGTAAAAATATATGTTTCATAGACGGGTTGGAGGGCATTCTAAAGTACAGGGAAATAGATATCAACCAGCTGGTTGAGCTTCCCTATGATGCAGTTTCCTATCTGCTGATCCTGGGAGAACTCCCTGTAGACCAGGAGCTTGCCGAATATTCATCCCGCCTGCATGGGGAGCGTGAAATCAACAGGGAGGTAATGGACATTATCCGCATGTGCAAATTAAATATTGATTCTATGGAAGCGCTGCGTACAATTGTTTCTTTCATATCACAATTCGACCCGGACATTAACGACAGCTCTCCAGAAGGAAATCTTAGAAAAGCCATACGGTTAATTGCCAAGATCCCAACCATCGTTGCTGTGTATTACAGAATGGCAAATGGAAAAGAACCTTTACCCCCTGATAGATCCCTCTCCCACGGAGCTAACTTCCTGTACATGATAAGAGGAAGCAAACCAAGTCAACTGGAGGCTGAAGTCATGGAAAAAGACTTTATCCTCAGTGCCGAACATGAGCTAAACGCTTCCACTTTTTCTTCAAGAGTTACCGCTTCCACCCTTTCAGACCTGTACTCAGCTGTTGTATCCGGGCTCTGCACCCTTAAAGGCCCCCTGCATGGAGGAGCAAGATCAGAAGTCATGAACATGATCGAAGAAATTGCCTGTCCGGAAAATGCAGAGGAATTTATCCTTGAAAAGATCGCAAAGAAAGAAAAGATCATGGGCTTCGGGCACCGAGTATACAAGACTTATGACCCAAGGGGCATGATATTCAAGCAGCTTTCCAGGCAACTCGCAGAAGCAAAAGGGGACATGCACTGGTACGAAATAGCCGAAGCAATCGAAAACACTGTTATCCGTGAACTTGTAGAGAAAAAAGGAAAACCAATTTATCCGAACGTAGATTTCTATTCGGGAGTTATTTACAAGTATATGGATATCCCTCCCCAACTTGCAACATCCATCTTTGCAATCGGCAGGGTCTCAGGCTGGATAGCTCACTGCTTTGACCAGTATGAGAAGAAAAAGATCATAAGGCCCCGGGCTTTCATGCTTGATGAATGTTAAGATGACAGGGGTTGTAGGCGTAACAGCCCTGTTTCGTCCTATTTTGTTTGCTCGGTCCTGTTTTGTTTGCTCGCGGATAAAATTAGTGAGTCCGGTAGTTATTAACGTTCGGCAATCGGATAATCTTTTTATCATCTGACAGCTTTTTGATACTCAGATACCCATGAGTTTCAGAGATTTTATCGACCAGTTGAAAGAAAACGGAAAACTGGTAGAAATTCCACAACCCGTTTCTCCAATATTCGAAGCTTCAAGAATTGCGAAAACCACAAAAACTCCGGTTCTCTTCCATGATATATCAGGTTCAAAGGTTATTATGAACCTTCTTGGGTCAAGGGAGGAACTGGCTTCCATGCTCGGAGTTCCTAAAGAAGAAATTATAAAGAAGCTTTCGGAGGTTTCTCCTGAAGGTGAAGTGAGACTCGTGACAGAGTCTCCAACTCTGGAAGTCGTGGAAGACCAGGTTGACCTGACAAAACTTCCTATTCTTACCCATTTTGAAAAAGACGGAGCACCTTATATAACTGCAGGGATTGTGGTTTCCGAATATGGGGGAATAATTAACGCTTCTATTCACCGCCTTATGCTTGCAGGAAAAGATAAACTCGCAGCTCGACTGGTTCCTCCAAGGCATACCTATCTCCTGCACAAAAAAGCCGCCGAAAAAGGCGAATCTCTACCTGTTGCAATTGTGCTTGGCTGCGATCCGACAATTATTTACGCGACTTCGACAAGGGTGCCTGCAGGAAAAGAATTCGAATATGCAGCTGCCCTGCGAGGAGCCCCTGTGGAGCTTTTTGAATGTGCAAATGGAGTGAAGGTTCCTCATGCCGAGATTGTGCTTGAAGGTTATGTCGATCCAGTGGAAAAGATTGATGAAGGGCCTTTTGTGGACATTACCGGAACTTACGATGTGGTAAGAAAAGAACCTGTTATCCATATCACTCGAATTATCCACAGAAAAGACCCGATCTATCACGGGATCCTGCCGGCTGGCCCAGAGCATCTTCTGATGATGGGTGTACCTTATGAGCCCAGGATTTACAGGGCTGTCGGGGAAGTTACTACTGTCAAAAATGTGGTATTGACAGAAGGGGGATGCTGTTATCTTCATGCAGTTGTTCAGATCGAGAAACAGACCGAAGGAGACGGGAAAAACGCTATTATGGCAGCCTTTGCAGCTCACACAAGCCTCAAGCATGTGGTTGTTGTGGACGAAGATATAAATATTTTTGACCCTAATGATGTTGAGTTTGCAATTGCCACCAGGGTAAAAGGGGATATGGATATTCTTGTTATCTCTAATGTTCGCGGCAGTTCCTTAGACCCAAGAGGGGCTCCTGACGGAACTACCACAAAAGTGGGGATTGATGCTACAAAAATTCTTGTAGAGAAAGAAAACTTCGAAAGGGCAGTGATCCCGGAAGAATAAATAAAGGCAGCTTGTCTGAACCCCTTTAATAGAAGGCATGCAGGCGCGACATAATAATTTTTTCAAGCATCTGGCAATCACAGAGTGAATTTCCATGTACCTTACAAAAGAAGAAGAGCGGATCCTGAATGGAGAAGCCGGGGAGACTCTACGGCAGGCTATTGAGATCCTAGTGGCCCTTGGAGACATTTACGGTGCAGATGGGCTTATCCCCATCAAAAGCGCCCAAATAGCAGGTGTCTCTTACAAAACTATAGGCGATGCGGGCCTTGAATGGATCTCAGACCTGCAGGGCAGGGTCAAGGTTCCTGCAATTCTGAACCCTGCGGGCATGGACCTGGAAGACTGGGAAAGGCTCAGGATCTCGCCCGATTTTGCAGAAAAACAAAAGCTAATCATTCAGGCATATGAAAAGCTGGGGATTCGCTGTGAATGCACATGCACACCCTATACACTTGTGGGTTTTGATGTCAGTTACGGGGATCACCTGGCATGGAGCGAATCATCAGCCGTCTCCTATGCAAACTCCGTGATTGGAGCCAGGACAAACCGGGAAGGCGGCCCATCTGCCCTCTCTGCGGCACTCCTCGGGAAAACTGCAAACTATGGGTTCCATCTGGACGAAAACCGTGTGCCTAAGATCTCAATTGATGTGGGATTCTCATTGAATAGATCGGATTACGGCGCACTTGGTTATGTGGTTGGCAAACTTGTAGGGAGCAGAGTGCCTTTATTTCATTTAAGGAATATTCCAGATGCAGATGAATTAAAATCTCTCGGAGCCGCAATGGCAGCTTCAGGGGCAGTTGCCCTTTACCATGTGAACGGTGCCACGCCTGAAGCTTGCAGGCTGGATTTTGAAGAACCGGCAGAGAAAATTACTATTGAGAGAAATCAGCTTGACGATATTTATGAGAGCCGGAGAAAAGCCTGCAGAGAACCCGAATTGATAACTCTAGGATGCCCTCACTGCTCTGCCGCCGAGCTTGAACAGGCAGCTGAACTCCTTAAAGAAAAAAAAGTTTCGAAAGAGTTATGGATTTTTACCTCAAGGGAACTTGCTAAACGTTATCCTGAGCAGGTTCGGACTATTGAAAAAAGCGGAGCTAAGGTTATCTGTGATACCTGCATGGTAGTTTCTCCGGCTACTAACAATTATTCTTGCGTCATGGTAAACTCAGGAAAAGCGCTTGCTTACGTTCCAGGGATGTGCAGGGCTGAAGCCGTATACGGAAGTATGGAGGCCTGCATCGAGGAGGCAGTCGGCAGGACAGAAAAAAAGGCAGGTGGTTCGTATTAAACTGAAAGGCAGGACCATTTCCAGAGGGTGTGCAAAAGGGGAAGTACTGCTTTCCAGAGACCCCATTTCTTTCCTTGGCAGTGTAGACCCGAAAACCGGGATTATAATTGAAGAAAATCATGTTCTTATGGGAAAATCGATAAAAGGTAAAGTTCTTGTTTTTCCCCACGGAAAGGGCTCTACAGTTGGCTCGTATGTTCTGTATCAGCTGAAAAAAAACGGAGCTGCCCCTGCAGCGATCATAAACCTGGAAACAGAACCTATAGTGGCAGTCGGAGCCATTATTTCCGAAATCCCACTCGTCGATATGCTTGAAAAGAACCCTTACGAAGTATTAAATAACGGAGACCTGGTTCTGGTGAATGGAAGCAAAGGATATATTGAACTTATCAAACATGAAACCAGTGAAACTGAAAAATAATCAGCAAAACGGAAAACAACAAATGAAGTTTTAAAACCTGAAATGGATAAACCTGAAAATGAAATTTTAAACTGTAAAGACGGGAAACCCAAAATGAACCGAGAAAACCATACGAAAAACCACGAAAAACTCAATGCCGAAGAGATGGTTTCGCGCTTATACCCTTTCATAGTCAGGGTATTTGATGTGTATGAGGTCCAGAATTCCGGGGAAGCCCTTTATTTCTATGGAACTCCGAAAACCGATGCTGAGAACGTCAGGGGAGAACTCTGGGAACCTTTGCAGCAGTTTGGATTCGGATGTACCCTAAAGTACGAGCTTGGGGAACATATACTGCTGATTTATCCTGAAAAGAAAGCAAAGGGAAAGACGTGGATAAACCTTGTCCTTTTCATAGCGACCTTTTTTACAACCATGATTTGCGGAGCCTGGATGTTCGGAGTGGACATCGAAAACGCACCTCTGCAGCTTTTCCGGGGTTTACCTTTTACCCTTGCGATAATGGCAGTTCTAGGTTCTCATGAAATGGCTCATTATGCAATGGCCAGGTATCATGGGATGAAGGTATCGCTTCCCTATTTTATCCCTTTCCCCACTTTTATCGGCACTATGGGAGCAGTAATTCGCTACAACGGGCCTGTACCCAGCCGAAAAGCCCTTTTTGATGTGGGAATTGCAGGACCACTGGTAGGATTGATAATGTCAATTGCAGTTACTTTCATCGGGCTTAGCCTTGAAGTACCTGCAGCAAAATCTTTGCCGAATTCTCTGATGTTTGATCTCGGCCTGCCTCCTTTGTTTGTATTTATCCAGAACCTTGTCGGTGCCACAGGGAGCAACCTGCATCCTGTAGCTTTTGCAGGCTGGGTAGGAATGTTCGTGACCTTGCTCAATCTTCTTCCTGCAGGGCAACTTGACGGGGGACATATCCTCAGAGCGATGCTTGGCAAAAAAGCTGATCTAATTTCTTTCCTGATGCCGCGTATACTGTTTGTGATAGGGCTTTATGTAATTTACTGGCTGAAGGAAGATGGAGTTATATGGATTTTCTGGGCTCTTCTACTCTGGATTTTCGCAGCAGCCGGGCATCCGTCTCCCTTGCATGACAAGGTCAAACTGGACAAAAAACGCATCCTTTTGGGAATTATTACTTTTATCCTGGGCCTTCTCTGCTTTACTCTAATCCCGTTTAACCCTATTTCCTGAAGAGAACCCGGGATTTCTAAAAAAGGAGAAAAAAATGGACGTGCACTTCCGCTATAGCAAGAAAAACTCTTACAGCTTTGCGGTCCTTTCCCCTTTACTACCGGACGCAGGGTTTGCAAACAAACCTCTAAACGGGGTCATGATTTACAGTTTTACGACGCAGCAGGCAACAAAGATTTTCACGGAAGTGAAAAATGCAGATACGGACTCAATTTTCATTGCAGGAGGTCCTCATCCATCCGGGGTCCCGGAGGAGACACTTGAATATTTCGATTATGTCGTGCTCGGGGAAGGAGAAGAAACACTTCCGGAACTTGTGAAAATTATCCAGAAAGGGGGAAATCCGGAAAAGGTCAGGGGCATTGCGTACAGGGACTCAGGAACCGGGAAGGTTGTCATAACGCCAAAAAGACCATATGCAGACCTTGATATCTATCCATGTTTCGACCCTGAAAAGCTCCGTGCTCCTATTGAAATTAGCAGGGGATGCCCCTGGGGATGCAGGTACTGCCAGACTCCCAGACTTTTCGGAAGAGAGGTCAGGCACAGAAGCATAGATTCCATTCTGAAAAATGCAAGACATTATAATGACCTTCGCTTTATAGCCTCCAATGCCTTTGCCTACGGAAGTGACGGGATTCGGCCCAGATTTGACAAAGTGGAAAAATTGCTTTCTGCCCTTTATGAACTGCCCGATAAAAAAATATTTTTCGGGACGTTTCCTTCTGAAGTGCGCCCGGAATTCGTAACCGACGAGTCGGCCGAACTTGTGAGAAAATACTGCGCAAACGATAGTCTTAGCCTTGGAGCTCAGTCCGGGAGTGACCGAATTCTAAAGGAGATCCAGAGAGGGCATACTGTGGGAGACAGCATTTCAGCAGTTGAGTGTTGCCTGGAGCATGAAATTGTTCCCGCGGTTGATTTCATCTTCGGCCTTCCCACAGAAACCGAGGAGGACCAGGAAAAAAGCCTTGACCTTGTTCGCTGGATCTGCAGAAAAGGAGGTACGGTAAGGGCTCATTACCTAACTCCCCTGCCAGGAACTCCCTATGCATCTGCCGTTCCGGCAAAAGTAAGTGATGGAGTAAGGCGAGAGCTCGGAAAACTTGCCTTTGGCGGGAAACTCACAGGCAACTGGGAAAAAACGAAAAATCAGAAAAAAGAACATCTACGAGATAAATATCTAAAAGATTAGAGTGAAAAGCCGATATCCGAAATTTCAGTACCGGCTTTGAAACCAAACACCACAGTTCCTTATTTCGGAGATCGGTTAGAGAGAATTCCGAACACTGCGGTTGTTTTCGACCGAATTCCCATTTTTAATTAATTTTTGGTCTTATGTTTTCTGTTGATCTTGTACTACCGGCTGTTCTTTTGAGTAAATAATGTTTTAGAACCTTCTGCTACTGTTTTTGATCAGAGGACACATATTTTTCAGCTCAAGAGGCTCTCACAATGACATATGTTTTGTAGGAGGATAGTTTGTCTTTAGTCCCATAAATCATAAAGAGTTTAATCTATTTATAATTTATTGTTACTTATCTAAAAATAGCGCATACTAACATGATACAAAATATACATTTGTAGAAGAAAAGTTGGTACTAATTCCCAGAGTAAGGCATTTTACTCAAAAAATAAAATAAAAGTACTCAAAAATTTCCATAATCATAAAACATGAATGGGGTTGTCCGTGCTTGCTGTAGTTGTAAATACAAAATAGATTAGAATCACCGATAGCACGGAACATATAGGAGAAAGGAAAGACGACACAGCTTTTTCCGTGCTATCGGAGTTTTTTCGTGATTATAGGTGTAAGTGAGCGAGTTAAATGCAAATGTATAGTATGAAAACTGAATTTACAGTCAGTATATAGATATTATTCATCATTCATCCGTGGATGAGGCCTTTTCTGCTCTTATGATCATGTTCATGCCCTCCTGCATGAGTTCTTCGGCTCTTTCCTGCTTTTTTGCCTCGGCAAAGATCCGGAAGATCGGTTCTGTGCCCGAGGGACGGATAAGAACCCAGCCGTCTTCATACCAGATTTTGACCCCGTCGATGGTGTCTATTTTGAGACCAAGCCCTGAAGCTTCGAATTTCACTCTTTCCATCGTAACCTGCGTATCTACAGATGGGATTTTTGTCTTTGCATTGAAATACTCAGGCACGCTTTTAGTAAGTTCGGAAAGCTTATGGCCGTTAGCCAGGATTTCAAGGATTTTGGCACAGGCCATTGCTCCGTCTCTGCAATACTGATGTTTGGGGAAAATAAGGCCTCCGTTGCCCTCGCCTCCGAAGACTGCATTTACTTCCATCATCTTTCGGGCGACGTTGATGGAGCCGACAGCTGTCCAGTAAAGCTCGGCGCCTGCATCCTTTGCTACATCGGCCATGCGCTGCGAAGAGCTAACAGGAGTTACTATAGGGCCTTTTTCACGTTCAAGCATATATTTTGCCACCATGGCAAGCAGAACTTCCTCATTTATGAATTCGCCATTTTCGTCCATAAAGACTATTCTATCCGCATCCCCATCATGAGCTGCTCCGAGATCTGCGCCTGTCATCTTCACAAGTTCGGAAAGCTCGGTCAGGGCTCCAGGTAAGGGTTCCGGATTCCGCCAGGGGAAAGTCCCGTCAGGTTGAGCTCCAAGAGTAAGTACATGGCAGCCCAGTTCCCTGAGCAGGAAAGGAAGAGTAAGAGAACCTGCTCCGCAACCCGTATCAACAACTACCTTAAATGTGCTGCTGCGGATATTTTCTGCATCGACAGAGTTGATAACATTTTTGATATAGTAGTCATTGACTCCGAAATCTGTTCTGAAACTGCCGGTTTTTTCCCAGGATGTAAGGGAATATTTTCCTGAAAGGTAAATTTTTTCAATTTCCAGTTCTCCATCCCTGGGAAACTCCGTGCCATCCCCTGCAATCAATTTGATGCCGTTATATTCTCTTGGGTTGTGGGATGCCGTAATAACAATCCCTGCGTCAGCATAGTCGCGCACATAATACTGAATGGAAGGAGTGGGAACAATTCCCACATCAATTACGTTCAGACCTGTTGAAAGAGCCCCGGCAATTGCTGCAGACTTCAACATCTGGCCTGAAATCCGGGTATCACAGCCTATAGCAACCGTGCCTTTAGAACCCATGTATGTACCAAGGCTCCTGGCTAAATTGACTGCCAGTTCTGGATTTATGTATTCATTGGCGATACCACGTACACCGTTAGTTCCGAATAATGCCATGTAAGGTCTCCGTCTTTATGATTTAAGTAAAAACTATGTCATTGAGGTAAATTTGCTCTTTAATAGAATTATCAGGGTAAATTGCTCTTTAATAGAGTTATCATGGTAAATAAAGCTCTGATACGAAACAGAGTTCCGGGAACAAGACATTAATAAAAAGTTTAAAAATGATATTATTTTGAGAGTGTTTTCAAAATTAGAAATGGTGTCTATTAAATACATCCATCGATCCCTTTTTTGGTTACTTTAAATCACCTTACCGTAGTGCTGGCAAATACATATATCTTATTAGCTAAAAATCCGTTATTAATGGCCGTTGAAAAGATCGAAACGATAAAAGAGGCTATAAAAGCCAGAGAAAGTGCAGTTATAGCGTTTTCAGGAGGAGTTGACAGTGCAACTCTTGCAGCCCTTGCCTTTGAGGCACTTGGGGAAAAAGCTCTTGCCGTAACAATAACCTCCCCACTTTTTCCAGGGCAGCAACTGGAAACAGCTGTCCAGACAGCCTGTGAAATCGGAATTCAGCACAAGGTACTCTCGTTTTCCCAGATGAGCCTTCCTTATTTCTCCGCAAATACAATAAACAGGTGCTATTTCTGTAAAAAAGCCTTGCTTGAAACCCTGTTGGATTTTGCAGAGAAAATGGGATATAACGTCGTACTTGAGGGCACAAACTCCTCTGAAATAAAGGGAGAAAACCGTCCTGGATATCAGGCAGTACAGGAAGCCGGTAAAAAGGTTTTTTCTCCTTTCGTGGAATTGAATGTGACAAAAGAGGAAATCAGGAAAATCGCTTCGGACCTTTCCCTTTCAGCGGCCAACAGGCCATCTGCTGCGTGCCTTGCTTCACGTATTCCTTACGGGCAGCCAATAACTGTCGAAGCTCTCCAGAAAATAGAAAAAGCCGAAGACTATCTTTTTTCCCTGGGGTTTACCCAGTTCAGGGTAAGGATGCACGAGAATCTCGCCAGAATAGAGGTGATTCGGGAAGAATTAGAGGATGCTTTCCGAAAAAGAGAGACAATTTCCAGACACCTGAAAGCTCTTGGCTTTGATTACATAACCCTTGACCTTGAAGGTTTTCGGAGTGGGAGCATGGATGAACCTTATACCAGAAGAAAGTCTAATGAGCCAGAAAAAACTAATTACGGAAAGATATGACAGAAATCCTTATCCGAAAAGCCAGAAAATCAGATCTACTGGCAATCCAGAGGCTCCTATCTACTTACTTTCTTGACATGGAAGGACTTGAACCAGAAAACTTCATACTAGCTGAAATCGAGGGGAAAATTATAGGATGTGCTGCCCTTATAAAATCCGCATTCCACGGTAAAGATTTCCTCGAGATTCATTCTATTGCAGTCCATCCGAACTTCCGGGGAAAGGGGATTGGAACAAGGCTTATTAAGCATCTTCTAACAACTATGGAGGGTCCAGGCTGCGACTTGTATGTTAGGACAACTGCTCCTGCCTTTTTTAAAAAACTTAATTTTACAAAAATAGAGAATTCCGAAAAGCTGTTTCTCTGGGAAGATTGCGAAAATTGTGACCATTTTGAGAAGTGCACGCAGCATGCGATGAGATATTCTTACAATTGCTAAACTTCCGATTCAATAGTTAAGCCTCTTCCACAATCTCCAAGTCAAATATTTTGCATCCAATATTTCAAAAAAACAAGTAAATAAGAAGCTTTTTCATCTTCTTAATTTTTTACAGATTAGGTGAAATGTTCGCGAAATAAATGTCAAATTTTGACGATCTCAGAGAATAAAAAAGTTCCATAAGTATTTTATATAAGGACATTTCATTCATTAACTAGCAACCATTGCAAATAGTTGGGATCTTAACGGAAGGAAGTTTGCAACATTTTCCGGGTTGTATAGCGATGGGGGCCAATTACAAGCAGAATCAATGCTGGATTTTGACAACCCTGGAGAATAATAAGCACTAAAAGAAATGGAAAAGATAGAAGGAGAAGGAAATGAAAAAGAAAGAAAAAGCTTATTCAATAGCTTTAGTTTCAATGTTTATGATTATATTTTTAATTCTCGTCTCATCTATGGCATCGGCATCTCCCGAACAAAATCCGCGAACTATCACTCCACCGGAGATCACCAGTGGAGCAGGGGATTCCTCCGATGATCAGGTTGTGTTCGATGAGGTATCTAGCGAAGAAATTGTTGCAGACACGGAATCTATACAAGCCGCCGCGCCAAAGATTACTGAAAAAAGGATCACAACCAATCCTTCAAATGAATGGAACCCTGTTATCTATAGTAACAAAATTGCATGGGAAGATTATCGCAATGGAAACTGGGATATCTACATATATGATCTCTCAACTAAAAAGGAAATCTCTACTCTCAATGCATCAGATCAGTGGAGCCCTGATATCTACGGTAACAGGGTAGTGTGGACAGATTTGCGCAATGGAAACGAAGACATCTACTTGCAGGATCTTTCTACTAAAAAGCAAACTCGCATAATCACTAATGAAATAAGTCAGTGGGATCCTGCAATTTACGGTGACAAGATTGTCTGGACAGGTTATCCCGGGGAAGACTACGAAGGTTACAATATTTACATGTATGACATTTCAACTAAAAAGGAAAAAATGATAGCTGCCCAAGCAGACTCGCCTGTTATCTACGGTGACAGGATCGTGTGGGCGGATCATCGCAGATATGGATACGCTGGAATCACCGATATCTACATGTACGACATTTCAACTAAAAAGGAAAAAAAGATAGCATCCGAAGCATACTCTCCTGCTATCTACGGTAACAGAATCGTGTGGGTAGATGATCGCAATGGAAACGCAGATATCTACATGTACGACCTTTCCACTTCCAAGGAAAAAAGGATCACCACCAATCCATCAGCTTCATATTCTCCTGCAATCTATGGCGACAGGATAGCGTGGATGGATGATCGTAATGGAAACTGGGATATCTATGTGTACGATCTCGCCACTCGCCAGGAAAGTCACACTACCGATAAATCAGATCAGTATTATCCAGATATCTATGGCGATAAGATAGTGTGGACAGATATGCGCAATGGAAACGCTGATACTTACATGGGCACTCTTTCAACCTCTCCGGTTGCTGCATTCTCTGCATCTCCAACCTCCGGGAAAGCACCATTGAAAGTAACATTTACTGACAAAAGTGCAGGAACGCCAACTTCATGGAAGTGGAGTTTTGGAGATAAAACATATTCAACAGCCAAGAACCCTGTACATAAATACACTGCAGCAGGAAAATACACTGTTAGCTTAACAGTAAAAAATGCTGTCGGAAGTAACACAAAAACCATGTCGGGATATATCAAAGTCTCCAAAAAGTAATGAACATGTGAAATGAAAAACAAATAAAAAGGTCAAGGATAAAGGATAGTGAAGGTCATCGATCAAGTCTGACAAAAAAGACAAAAGTAATCTATTTGTCAGATTTGAAGTACTTTTTTACGATTTTCAGTAACTGATCCTCACAATCAAATTTCTTAACTGATTTTAAGTTAATTTGAGATATTCAAAGTCTTCCTCTTACGTTTTTGTGCCGAAACAACCTGATATTTCTTTGCGGATTTTTTTCAATCATACTTTTTTTGTATCCTCTTCAAATTGTATGGGAAAAAGTAAATTTCACATATTTGCGGAAAACTTAAAAATTTAACCAAGTCTGAAAAACAGGCTCAAAAGGCGCATTCAACTTCCCAAATGTAGGATAAAATTGTTGCATATTTTTCTGGTTGAAAAATTCTCCCTTGAATTTGAAGAGGATACCTTTTTTCTGGAAAATTCTCTCAAATTACACGATTTTTATGAAATTTAGAACCAAAAGAGAGAGTTTAAGAATGTAAGTGAGTTAAGATTATTAACATTTTTTATATGAAAAATAAACAAAAGATAAAGGAGTAGGATAATGAAAATTAACAAAAAGTTTCATTCAGTAGCTTTAGCATCAGCAGCTCTGATTATATTTTTAATTCTCGTCTCATCTATGGCATCGGCATCTCCTGAACAAAATCCGCGAACCATTGCCCTACCGGAGATCACCAGTGGAGCAGGGGATTCCTCCGATGACCAGATTATGTCCGATGAGTTACCTGGTGAAGAAATTGTTACAGCCACGGAATCTATACAAGCTGCTGCGCCAAAGATTACTGAAACTCGGATCACCACCAATACATCAATTCAGTGGAACCCTGTTATCTATGGTAACAGGATCGCGTGGGAAGATTATCGCAATGGAGCCGATATCTACATATATGACCTTTCTACTAAAAAGGAAATCTATACTACCAATTTATCAGGTCAGTACTCCCCTGATATCCACGGTAATAGAGTAGTGTGGACAGATGAGCGCAATGGAGGCGAAAACATCTACCTGCAAGATCTTTCCACTAAAAAGCAAACTCAGATCACCACCACCGGATTAGCATCTTCTCCTGCTATCTATGGTGACAAGATCGTCTGGACAGGTTATCCCAATGAAGGACACGAAGAGTACAATATTTACATGTACGACGTTTCCACTAAAAAGCAAACTCAGATCACCACCAGCAGATTAGCATATTCTCCTGCTATCTATGGTGACAGGATAGTGTGGATGGATGATCGTAATGGAAACCGGGATATATACATGTACGATCTCTCCACTAAAAAGGAAAGTCAGATCACCATCAATGCATCAGATCAATTATCTCCTGCAATCTATGGTAACAGGATAGTATGGAGTGACGATCGCAATGGAAACACTGATATCTACATGTACGACCTTTCCACTTCCAAAGAAAAAAGAATCACCACCAATCCATCAGCTTCATATTCTCCTGCAATCTATGGTGACAGGATAGTGTGGGAGGATGATCGCAATGGAAACTGGGATATCTATGTGTACGATCTCGCCACTCGACAGGAAAGTCACACTACCGATAAATCGGATCAGTTCTATCCAGATATCTATGGTGACAAGATAGTGTGGCAGGATTATCGCAATGGAAACTGGGATATCTACATGGGTACTCTTTCAACCTCTCCGGTTGCTGCATTTTCTGCATCTCCAACCTCAGGGAAAACTCCACTGAAAGTGACATTTACTGACAAAAGTACAGGAACACCCACTTCGTGGAAATGGAGTTTTGGAGATAAAACATATTCAACAGCCAAGAACCCTGTACATAAATACACTGCAGCAGGAAAATACACTGTTAGCTTAACAGTAAAAAATGCTGTCGGAAGTAACACAAAAACCATGTCGGGATATATCAAAGTCTCCAAAAAGTAATGAACATGTGAAATGAAAAACAAATAAAAAGGTCAAGGATAAAGGATAGTGAAGGTCATCGATCAAGTCTGACAAAAAAGACGAAAGTAATCTATTTGTCAGATTTGAAGTACTTTTTTACGATTTTCAGTAACTGATCCTCACAATCAAATTTCTTAACTGATTTTAAGTTAATTTGAGATATTCAAAGTCTTCCTCTTACGTTTTTGTGCCGAAACAACCTGGTGTTAAAAAGTCTCAGAGGTATTTTATATAAGGACGTGGCTTTCATTAATCTAACAACTATTGCAAATAATTGGAATTTTGATTGAAGGAAAAATTTCAACATTTTCCGGGTTTTCTAGCGATGGTAGCCAATTGCAAGTAGAAGCAATGTTAGATTTTGACAATCCTGGAGAAGAATAAACACCAAAACAAATGGAAAAGGTAGAAGAGGAAGGGGAAATGAAAAATAAAGAAAAAGCTTATTCAATGGCTTTAGCCTCAACAGTCATGATTATATTTTTAATTCTCGTCTCATCTATTGCATCAGCATCTCCTGAACAAAATCCGCGCACCATCGCCCTACCGGAGATCACCAGTGGAGCAGGGGATTCCTCCGATGACCAGGTTGTGTTCAATGAGTTATCTGGCGAAGAAATTGTTACAGGCACGGAATCTATACAAGTTGCCGCGCCAAAGATTACTGAAAAAAGGATCACAACCAATCCATCAGATCAGTGGAAACCTGTTATCTATGGTAACAAGATCGCGTGGGAAGATTATCGTAACGGAAACGTGGGTATCTACATATATGACCTTTCTACTAAAAAGGAAATTTCTACTACCACCAATGAATCAGATCAGTACTGCCCTGATATCTACGATAACAAGGTGGTGTGGATGGATAATATCTGGGATATTTACATTTATGATCTCTCAACTTCCAAGGAAACTCAGATCAACAAACCTGGATCAGCATACTTTCCTGCAATCTACGGCAGCAAGATCGTCTGGGAAGGTTCTTACTACGGTGACGAAGGAGGTAGCGATATTCATGTATACGACCTTTCCACTAAAAAGGAAAGTCAGATCACCGATAGTGGATCAGCGTACTCTCCTGCAATTTACGGTAATAGTATAGTATGGGAAGATTATCGCAATGATAAAAACTCCGACCGCAATGGAAACGGCGATATATACATGTACAACCTTTCCACTAAAAAGGAAAGTCAGATCACAACCAATGAATCAACTCAGATGGCTCCTGCTATCTATGGTAACAGAATCATGTGGCAGGATGATCGCAATGGAAATTGGGATATTTACACGTATGATCTCTCAACTTCCAAGGAAACTCGGATAACCACCAATCCATCAGCGTCATATTATCCTGCAATCTATGGTGACAGGATAGTATGGATGGATGATCGCAATGGAAACTTCGATATCTACATGTATGATCTTGCTACTCACCAAGAAAGTCATACTACCGATAAATCAAATCAGTACTATCCAGATATCTATGGTGACAAGATAGTGTGGATGGATGATCGCAATGGAAACTTCGATATCTACATGGGCACTCTTTCGCAAGCGGGGCCATATGCATATATTACAAACTACGCAAGCAATACTGTTTCTGTAATTGACACAGCAACAAACAAAGTTACAGCCACAGTGCCTGTAGTATATGGGCCTAGTGGAGTTGCAGTCACACCAGATGGAAAAAAGGTATATGTGGATGTGGCAAATTCCGGCAGCAATACTGTTTCTGTAATTGACGCAGCCACAAACAAGGTTATAGACACCATATATATAAAAATCGACGGTAGTGTTCGTGGAAGTGCAGTCAGCCCTGATGGAAAAAAGGTATATATGCTGGGTGGCGACCAGAGCGGCAGCAAGATTTTAGTAATTGACACCGCCACAAACAAGGTTACAGACATTGAGTCTATTGATGGACGTGATGCAGCTGAAGTTGCAGTTAATCCTGATGGATCAAAGGTATACGTGACGGAGGCGGCTGATGACCATGTTGATGTAATTGACACAGCCACAAATGATGTTACTGCCACTGTGCCTGTAGGATCCCAGCCTTATGGAATTGCAGTTAGTTCGGATGGATCAACGATATATGTAGCGAACGAACAAAGCAACACTGTCTCTGTAATTGACACAGCTACAAACACTGTTACAGCCACAGTGACTGTAGGAACTCATCCTTACGAAGTTGCAGTCAATCCGGCGGGAACAAAAGTATATGTGACGTATTACGAAAGAAACACTGTTTCTGTAATTGACACTGCAACGAATACGGTTACCACGATACCTGTAGGAAAGAACCCTAATGGAATTGCAGTCACACCAGATGGAAAAAAGGTATATGTGGCAAATTCCGGCAGTAATAATATTTCTGTAATTGACACAGCAACAAATAAAGTCACAGACAATGTGAAGGTAGGTAACAGGCCGGTCGCTGTCGGGATGTCTATGGGAGTATCCCAAATTCCGGTTGCTGCCTTCTCAGCTTTCCCAACATCTGGATATTCACCATTGGTAGTTGCATTTACTGACAAAAGTACAGGATCACCTACTTCATGGAAATGGAGTTTTGGAGACGAAACAACTTCAACTGCCAAGAACCCAACACATACATACAGTAAAGCCGGAAAATATACCATCAGCTTGACAGTAAAAAATGCGGCGGGCGGTAATACGCTAAAAAAGTCCAACTACATAAATGTTACAACTGTGACAAAACCTGTTGCTGCATTTTCTGCATCTCCGACCTCAGGAAAAGCTCCACTGAAAGTAACATTTACTGACAAAAGTACAGGAACGCCAACTTCATGGAAATGGAGTTTTGGAGATAAAAAATATTCAACAGCCAAGAACCCTGTACATAAATACACTGCAGCAGGAAAATACACTGTCAGCTTAACAGTAAAGAATGCTGTCGGAAGTAACACAAAAACCATGTCGGGATATATCAAAGTCTCCAAATAATATGAATATATGAAATGAGAAACCAATAAAAAGGTCAAGGCTAAAGGATAGTGAGGGTCATCGATCAAGTCTGACAAATCAAGTCTGACAAAAAGAGTGTTTTCGCTTTTTTTGTTAGATTTGAGAACTACCTTTTTTACGATTTTCAGTAACTGACTCTCACAATCCAATTTCTTAACTGATTTTAAGTTAATTTGAGAGATTCAAAGTCTTCCTCTTACGTTTTTGTGCCGAAACAACCCGGAATTAAAAAGTTTCAAAGGTATTTTATATAAGGATATATCTTCATTAATTAAGCAACCATTGCAAATAGTTGGGATCTTAAGAAAAGAAGCTTTTAATGTTTCCCAGGTTGTCTAGCGATGGTAGCCAATTGCAAGCAAAATTAATGCTCTATTTTGACAACGCCGGGGAATAATAAGCACTAAAATAAATGGAAAAGATAGAAGAGGAAGGAGAAATGAAAAATAAAGAAAAAGCTTATTCAATAGCTTTAGCTTCAACAGTCATGATTATATTTTTAATTCTCGTCTCATCTATGGCATCGGCATCTTCTGGACAAAATCCACCGAGCACCACCACCCTACCGAGTATCACCAGTGGAGCAGGGGACCCCTCCGATGATGAGGTTCTGTCCGATGAGTTATCTGGTGAAGAAATTGTTACAGACACGGAATCTGTACAAGCTGCCGCACCCAAGATTACTGAAAAGCGTATCACCACCAATACGTCAGAGCAGTGGAGCCCGGTTATCTATGGTAACAAGATCGTATGGCACGATCTTCGTAATGGAAACTGGGATATCTACATATATGATCTCTCCACTAAAAAGGAAATCTCTACTCTCAATGCATCACATCAGTGGGGCCCTGATATCTACGGTAACAGGGTGGTGTGGACAGATGATCGCAATGGAGTCTCTGAAATATATATGCAAGACCTTTCTACTAAAAAGCAAACTCGGATAACCACCGATACATTAGGGTCGTGGGAACCTGCAATCTACGGTAACAAGATTGTCTGGACAGGTTATCGCGATGAAAACTACTATGGTAACATTTATATTTACGACATTTCCACTTCCAAGGGAAAAAGGATAACCACCGACGAATCATTTCATTTCGCTCCAGCTATCTACGGTGACAGGATAGTATGGGAAGATGATCGCAATGGAAACTCCGATATTTACATGTACGATTTATCCACTTCCAAGGAAAAAAGGATAACCACAAATGAATCAAGTCAAAACTTTCCTGCAATCTACGGTAACAGGATAGTGTGGTCGGATGACCGCAATGGAAACTGGGATATTTACATGTATGATCTCTCCACTTCCAAGGAAAAAAGGATAACCACCAATCCATCAGCTTCATATTATCCTGCAATCTATGGCGACAGGATAGCGTGGATGGATGATCGTAATGGAAACTTCGATATCTATGTGTACGATCTCGCCACTCGCCAGGAAAGTCACACTACCGATAAATCGGATCAGTTCTATCCAGATATCTATGGTGACAAGATAGTGTGGCAGGATTATCGGAATGGAAACCCGGATATCTATATGGGTACCCTTTCCACTTTCCCGGTTGCTGCATTCTCTGCATCTCCAATCTCTGGGAAAGCCCCACTGAAAGTAACATTTACTGACAAAAGTACAGGAACACCCACTTCATGGAAATGGAGTTTTGGAGATAAAACATATTCAACAGCCAAGAATCCTGTACATAAATATACTGCGGCAGGAAAATACACTGTTAGTTTAACAGTAAAGAATGCTGTCGGAAGTAACACTAAAACAATGTCAGGATATATTAAAGTCTCCAAAAAGTAATGAATAGCTTCAATTGAAAAACAGATAAAAAGTTCAGGGCTAAAGGATAGTGAGGATCATCGATCAAGTCTGACAAAAAGAGTACTTTCACTTTTTTGGTCAGATTTGAAGTACTTTTTTACGATTTTCAGTAACTGATCCTCACAATCCAATTTTTTAACTTATTCAAGTCAATTTAAGATGCTCAAAGTCTTCCTCTTACTTTTTTGTGCTGATACAACCCGGTATTTTTGCACAGATTTGTCTCTTTTCTATCCTTATCCCCAGATAAATTTTCTCAAATTACGACTCTGATCCAAAATCTAGTGATTTTTGCATTTCTTGATTGAAAATCTGAATTCGTAAGAAGAATTCAGCCTCCAATCAAAATTAACATTCGATATCTAAAGACTTTAACCTAGAAGTAGAATCACAAGGATTGTAACCAATTACAAAATCTAGTGATTTTTAATTTTATATTCATCACTAGATTTTGGTACTGAGTCCAAATTACATGATTTTTATAAAAGTGCAATTCAAATACGAAAGTTTAAGAATGTAGATAAGTCTAAATTATTAATATTTTTATATAAAAAATAATAGAAAGACAAAGGAGGAATTTAAAATAAAGTATCAACAAACTGATACGTTCAGAATAACGTCAATCTGCTTGATTATCCTTTTTCTCGGATTAATGAGTGCTTCTATTACACACGCTGAAACTTACTCGTTTGTTACTAAATGGGGTTCTTCGGGCAATGGCGCTGGACAATTTTATCGACCATGTGCTATTGTTGCAAATCCATCTGGATATGTTTATGTTGCAGATAAGGAAAATGCTCGCGTTCAGGAATTTAATAGTAATGGAAAATTCATTAATCAGTGGGGTTCTACTGGTAATGTATCAATATTTCAGGCAAATGGTGTTGCTGTAGATTCTTCAGGTGATGTTTATATTGAGGATTCTACTTGGAACCACATTGCGAAGTTTGACAGAAATGGTAATGTCATTACACAGTTTGGTTCTCGTGGTAGTGGCAATGGACAATTTAAAGAACCGAGTGGTGTAGCTGTAGATTCTTCAGGTAATGTTTATGTTTCCGACAGCGGTAATAATCGCATTGAGAAATTTAATAGCAATGGAAATTATTTGATGCAATGGGGTACTAAAGGTGTAAGCAATGGACAATTTAATAATCCCGTTGATGTTGTCTTAGACTCTTTGGATAACGTTTATGTTGCTGACAATGGTAATCATTGCATTAAAAAGTTTGACAGTAACGGCAATTATCTAATGCAATTAGGTTCTTTTGGCAACGGCGATGGACAGTTAAATTATATCCAAGGTGTTGGAGTAGATTCTTCAGGCAATATTTATGTAGCTGATAAAGGCAGTGATCGTATTCAGAAGTTTGACAGTGACGGCAATTATATAACACAATGGGGTTCTTATGGAACAAACGATGGACAATTCAACGACCCTGCAGATATTGCTGTAGATTCTTCGGGTAATGCTTATGTTGCTGATAAGAACAATGATCGCATTCAGAAGTTTGCCCTAAAAAATCCACCCGTACCTGGTTTTACCAGCAATGTCACAAAAGGTTATGCTCCTCTATATGTACAGTTTACTGACACAAGTACAGGAACACCAACTTCCTGGACATGGAATTTTGGAGACGGAACAAACTCAACAGTTCAAAATCCAATCCATAAGTATTCTTCAGCGGGAAGCTATACTGTTGTGCTTACAGCAACAAATGCTGCAGGCAGCAATAAAACAACAAAAACAAATTACATAAAAGTGACAGCAGCTCCACCCAAACCGGTTGCAAACTTTATCAGCAATGTAACATCAGGAAATGTACCGTTGAATGTAGCCTTTACTGATAAAAGTTCAGGAACTCCTACGAAATGGAAATGGACTTTTGGAGACGGAACAAATTCAACAGTAAAAAATCCAACACATGCTTATTCCAAAGTAGGGATTTACACAGTAGCACTTACAGCAACAAATGCTGCAGGTAGCAATACAACAACAAAAACAAATTACATAAAAGTGACAGCAATTATAAAGCCAGTTGCAAGTTTTACCAGCGATGCCACATCAGGAAATGTACCGTTGAATGTAGCCTTTACTGATAAAAGTTCAGGAACTCCTACGAAATGGAAATGGACTTTTGGAGATGGAACTAATTCAACCCAGCAAAATACAACACATACTTATTCTGCAGCAGGAAACTACACAGTCAGTTTAAAAGCAACAAATGCTGCAGGCAGTAATACGACAACAAAAACAAATTATATAAAAGTGACAGCAGCTCCACCAAACCCGGTTGCTGCATTCTCTGCAACTCCCATTTCTGGAAACGCGCCTCTGAATGTCAGTTTTACTGACACTAGTATAGGCACACCTACTAAATGGAAATGGGATTTTGGAGATTTAAAGGCTTCAAAAGTTCAGAATCCTTCACATATTTACAAAAAAGCAGGAACATATACCGTTAGCTTAACAGTAAAAAATAAGAATGGAATAAATACAACAACAAAAGCAAATTACATAAAAGTAATAAAGAAATGAAAGCACTATTTTCCAAAAGCAAATAACCTTTAAATTGAAAAACAGGTAAAAAAGCAAAAGCTAAGGGGTAGTGGGGGGAGTTATATACCAAATCTGAAAAATCAAAACTTATCACTTTTTTTAGTTGAATATAATGGCCATTATTTTGCATACGTCTTCCAATAACTGAAAATCCTGAAAATTATTAAAAAGTATCAAAAATAAGTTTTAAACAGACCCTAAAGGTTGACGAAACATTATTTTACGAAAAAGAATAATGGAGCACCTTATGCTCACCCTTGGGATAGTAAATACCTATGATAAGATCAAAGTTCTTGATGCGCATTACCGGGCAATTGCGAGAGCTGCTCCGATCTGCCACGCTTTTGGGTTTCACCTTGCCCTTTACGACTTTCCTTTTAAAATGACTGCGGAAGAATTGGTGGCTTTCGTGATGGAAAAAACCACTATAGGGGAATCGGGGAGTTATCTCAAAATTCTTTATGAAAAAAATCATCTGTCTGTATCAGACCTTCCAAAGAAAGGGTTCCCGTCCCAGTTTGGGGAAATAGTGATCACCACCTCAAAACCGGACCCAAAAAGACAGGTTCTGCCTGTAAAAATCGCTGAGGAAGCTCTTCGAAATCGCTCATTTCTGTTTCTCGTAGGACTCGGGCATAAAGGGCTTCCCAAAGAACTCTTTGAGAGAGGAAAATATCATCTTGACATTACCTACAAAGGGCTTTCTCTTGAGACCTGTACTGCTATAGGGGCGATTCCGGCCCATCTTTCAGGACTGATGGCAACCCTGGAAGCTAGAAAGTAAATTTTGTGCATGATTTCCAGAGATTAAAAACCGAGGGCTATTTCCATTACTCGCTCGAAAAATCGGGGTTGATTCAAAAAATTTAAAGTTAATTTAAAAGAAATTCCGGAATCAATATATATTACAAACGACAATTAATACTTTGTTGTGGGTAAGAACAACGCTTGTTGCGCTGTTATGGGGTTTAGCCCAAAGGACATAGAATTCTGGCCTGCTTATAGGGCTTCATTCAGAAGGATTGGGAGTTCTAACCTTAACGCAGGAATTCATATCCCGAAGGATTTAGAATCTGACTTTGATTGTAGAAATTCTGGAGGGATTGAGAATTCTCACCTGCATTCAATGGCCGTATCCGAAAAGGCAGGGAACTTTAACCCGGATTGCAGGGCGCTTGTCTCCAGAAGGACTGATTCTGACCCGCATATAAGCGCAAACATTGAAGAGACAGGAGGAAAACTATGAGTGAATTAAAGCATGAATACAGAAAAAGAAAAGAATATGGATATAAGCACAAAGACGGTTATCATGCCGTTGTAAAAGGCTGTACTGACAACCTGGACTCAGATGAATTAGACCTTTACCGCTTTATGATAGGCGGAATGCAGGGTAAATAACCTGCACAACCTTTTTTTATTTCTCATTCCTAAAAAAGAAGCATGTACGATGTATATGCGGTCCGCGAAGATTTCCCTGTTTTAAAAGAAGTTGTGTACCTTGACAGCACAGCGACTACTCAGACGCCGATACCTGCAGTTGAAGCAATGGTCGAGTACTTTTACAAGTATGCTGGTAATCATGGGAGAGGAGCACACCGTCTGGCTAGGGAGACCACAAACCACTATGAGGACGCGAGGGAAACTGTTGCCCGTTTTTTAAACGCAGAGGCTTCAAAGACGGTTTTTACGAAAAATACCACTGAAGGAATCAACCTTATTGCAAACAGTTATCCCTGGGAGGCTGGAGACCATATTGTTACAACTCTGCTCGAACACCATTCAAATCTCCTGCCCTGGCTGCGCCTGCATAAAAATGGGGTAAATGTCACGGTTGTAAACCCGGACGATGAGGGCATAATAGACACCTCTATGATAGAGAATGCCTTCACTGAGAAAACCAGATTAGTTGCAATAACTCAGGTTTCAAATGTCTTCGGTTCAATCCAGGATGTAAAAAATATCACGAAACTTGCCCATAGAAATGGTATAAAAACCCTGATTGACGGTGCCCAATCCGCAGGACATATTCCAGTCAACCTCAAAGACCTTGGTTGTGATTTTTTTGCAACTGCCGGACATAAAGGCCTGCTTGGACCGCAGGGCACTGGCGTACTCTATATTAAAGAACCAGACATGCTCGAAAGTGCCTCAGTTGGAGGAGGTACGATTTCGGATGTTGAGGGGTACACCTACGTCCTGGAACCTTCCCCAGCCTGTTTTGAAGCAGGCACCCCAAATATTCCAGGAGTTATAGCGTTAGGAAGAGCAGTAGAATATGTGGAAAAAATAGGGGTTTCGGAAATCGAAACGCACGAAATTAAGTTGTCCAGGGAGGCTGCAAAAAGGCTCTCCGAACTCGAGCATGTGGAAGTTTACGGGCCTGAAGACAGGGGAGGAATAGTACCCTTTAATGTAAAAGGGCTTCATGCCCATGATGTTGCTCTGATCCTTGACCAAACCAGAAAAATTTGTGTCAGGAGCGGACATCACTGTGCAATTCCAATTACTCGCTTTCTGAAAGTGGACAGCACTGTAAGAGCTTCTTTTGCATTATATAATACAAAAGAAGAAGTGGATATATTGGTAAATGCAGTTGCAGGACTCAAGGCTCTTGTTTGCTGAAAGATGACTGCTGTGAACTACCCTAAGCTAAAAACTTAGGGGCTTCTTGCTTTATCCCCTGAACTTTTGTTCACAAGTTGCAAGGTCTTCCCCACGCTCTGGAGGTATCAAATTAGATTTTGATCTATAAGTGCGAATTTCTTGATATTGATTGCGGCATTAATATCTCTATCTTGCTTTTTTTGCAATCAGGATATTCCTATTCTCTACCTTTCAAGGTTAGATCGGAGGATGGAACCAACTTTGTTACGAAATATTGTTTTAAAGTTAATTAATAATTCCACATAAATATTATAAATTATTTCATCTGAATAGGGATATAGATATCTTTAATTTTCATCAAAGAAAGAAATATAATAGTGTACTTTTTAATTAAACTCATATAGATTTTTTGAAATGAAATGTGTAATCAAGTAAAAAGCTAGAAAAAAGTTAAATGCCAAATATAACTGATGTTAAAATATATTTCTGAAAGCAGATAATAGAAGGTTTTTATAATGGTTTGATCTTATACAACTTTATTAGAAAATTTGGGGAGAGCATATGGATGAAGTAAAAGAAATACTAGCTAAAAACAAATTTCTTTCGGAATTATTGGGGAAAAAAGGCGACAATAACTCCATATCAGAGATCTTAAAAAAAGCAAGAGCTTACTTTGATAAGCCTTTGAGGACTCTGCCAGATTATAATCAGGAAAAAGAAGGGCCCCTTGTAGAGTTTATAGTGCCTGATGAGTTAAAAGAAATCGAAAGATACTGGCTTCAGGAACCTTACACTTTTGTATCGATTCTGGAAGACCGCAGAACAAGACATTATAGGCTTGTTGAACCTTCACTCACAAAGTTTGAGAAGGAACTCCTTGAGAGAATTTATGAGGATTTTCAGGATATACTGATTCTGGGTTCTACAACTTCCAAATTTGAAAAGGATACATTTCTTGTGGATAAAGCCCTCTTCCTCCTTGAAAGCTATAAAGCTGGAATTTCGGCATCGGCACTCCAAAAAATTATTTATTATCTTAGAAGAAACCTTCTAGGCTACGAAAAAATAAATTCCCTTCTTTATGATCCTTATATAGAGGATATTTCATGCGATGGGGCAGAAGTTCCCCTTTATATTTATCATACAAGATATCTCAATATTGAAAGTAATATTTCTTTTAAAGACGAGGAACTTGATTCCCTTGTAATTAAAATGTGCCAGTTGAATAACAAACATGTCTCTGTAAGCCAGCCAATAGTGGATGCGAGACTCCAGGACGGATCGAGGCTTCAGGCTGTATTAGGAAGAGAAATTACCCCCAGAGGCAGTTCTTTTACTATCCGTAAATTCAGGAAAGACCCCATGACTCCCATAGACCTGCTCGGCTATGAGACATGCGACCTTGATATGCTCGTATATCTCTGGCTGGTTATCGAAAATGGTCACAATATTCTTTTTGCAGGAGGAACAGCGTCGGGGAAAACGTCTATGCTCAATGCTACATCTCTATTCATGCCTTCTACAGCCAAGATAGTCTCTATCGAAGACACGAGGGAACTCTTACTCTACCACAACAACTGGGTTTCCGGGATCGCAAGGCAAAGTTTTGCCGGAGACTCTACCGGAGAAGTTTCCATGTTTGACCTTTTAAGGGCTGCTCTCAGACAGCGTCCAGATTTCATCATTGTGGGTGAAGTGAGAGGCAGTGAAGCCCTTACCCTTTTCCAGGCAATGTCAACAGGGCATGCAACAAGTTCAACTATGCACGCAGGAGATGTACAGACTGTTATAAACAGGCTTACGCACGAGCCAATAAATGTACCTCATGTCATGTTGCAGTCTCTTGATGTACTCTGCATTCAGAAGCAGGCATACATAGGAGAGAAAAGAGTGAGAAGAACCCAAAGCCTCGTTGAAGTTCTTAATGTTGACCCTGAGACAGGAGATCTTGGCATAAATGAGCTTTTCAATTGGGAACCTTCAGAAGATTATTTCGTCAAGGTAGGGGATTCCCACACTATACAGGAGATCATGTATTCCCGAGGATGGGATACCACTCAGTTGAGAATTGAAATGGACAATCGAAGAAAAATTCTAACCTATATGTACGAAAAAAACATAAGGAATTACATCCAGGTGTCCATTGTAGTCCAGGCATACCAGAGCTATCCGAAGATGGTTATGGAATGTATAGAAAACGATACCTTACAGAGTATGACAGAGGACATGGCTGCTCAAGAGGGGGGAGCATGATTTATACTGCTGTGGATGAATTGGCATACAGATTTTTTGGAGACCTTTTTTATAGAAATAAAGAAAGCTTTCAGGATTTGAAGGCAAAAATACGCCAATCCCACATCTCCATGACAGTAGACCAGTACCTAGCCTCTGACTTAATGTATTCGATAATAGTAGGAATTTTTGGAGGGATTTTCGGCTTATGGCTGGGACTGAAAACTTTTGGGGACCCAATTTCCCGCCTTAGCCTTTTCGTGGATTCTAAAATTGCTGGTTTTGCAGGAGAACATGTTTATCTTCTTGCAATCCTAACCGCCCTTTTAGTGTTTGTTACATGTTTTCTTATCGTATTTTTCCTGATATACATTTATCCCTATTTTCAGACAAATAACCGGTGTGCCTGTATAGATAGATCCATGCTTCCGGCAATAACTTACATGTATGCTCTGACAAAAGGAGGGATGTCGGTTTATGATGTATTCAGATCTCTGAACAGGTATACCCATATATTTGGCGCAAGTGCGGAAGAAATATCCTATATTGTAAGGGACATGGATTACCTTGGAAAAGACTTTATAAGCGCTCTTAAATCTGCCAAAGAACGTACCTCCTCAGATGTTTTTAAGGATTTTGTTGATGGATTAATTATTGTTTCAAGTAGCGGAACCATAAACGAGTACATAAAAAGCAAGGCTGATCAATATCAATACACTGCAGAGCTGGCAAACAGAAGTCTATTACAGAGGCTTGATGTTCTTGCCGAAGTCTACGTGACAGCACTCGTTGCAGGGCCCCTTTTCATAATGGTAACCCTTGTTATGCTCCAGTTCTTCAAGCCGGCTTCAGCTCAGATCCTTTACATGCTTATTTATGTTATAGTGCCTGTTGCAACTCTTCTTTATATGGTACTTCTCGATACCGTGGGGGAACTTTCTTTTAATCCTAAGAAAGGTAGATTTTCTAGTTTTTCAATAAACCTTTCCGATATTCCAGAGATTGAGTCCGGGCTAACTGAAGAGGAGGAGAAAGAGAGGAGTAAAAAGTACAGGCTGTACAGACAGCTCTTCCATATCAAAGGCATGCTGTTCAATCCCTACAGGACTTTGCGGGACGAACCAAGATACACGTTTTTCATCGCAGTTCCGGTTGGGTTATATTATCTCTCCCATCTTCCAAAAAAGATTGCAGGCAAGATTAATTTTAGCCATTTGTTGAATGTAAATTTTGACCATGTAAGCAATAGTACCATACACTTGGCCACCTTGATTGATGATTATATTATTATTTTCACCGTCATTCTCCTTATTCCCTTCATCATCTTTTATGAGATAAAGGCCTGGAGGATACACAAGATTGATGAAAGAATGCCTGATATGCTTAGGAACCTTTCCAGCATGAATGACTCTGGAATTTTGCTTTCAAATTCCTTAAAAATGATAGCAGAATCTAAAATGGGTATCTTAAGTAAAGAACTTGTGAAGTTAAAAGAAGATGTTTCCTGGGGTACTTCCACTTCAAGAGCCCTTATGAAGCTTGAGAACAATATCAGAACAGCTTCTTCAAGCAGGATTCTTCACATTCTCGTAAAAGCAAATGAATCCACAAATGATCTTAAAAGCGTGCTCTCTATTACTTCTTTACAGGCTAAGACCGAAGAAGGGCTGAAAAAAGAGCGCTCGTCACAAATGGTAATCTATATAGTCACTATCTATGTATCTTTCTTCGTCTTCCTTTTCATAGTCTATATCCTGGCCACAAATTTCTTCCCGCAAACTGCCGCATTCACAACCTCTTCCCAGGCAGGGGGGACTGGAGGAGTCGGAAACGGATATTTCAATATCGAGGAGTATAGTATGCTCATGTTCCACTCAGCCCTGGTACAGGCTTTTACTTCCGGGCTCATTGCCGGAAAGATGGGACAGGGTTCTGCGTATTTGGGCCTGAAATACAGTGTAAGCATGGTGATAGTTACTTACCTGGTTTTCATGTTTGTTTGACCCTGTGTTGAGAAGTTGACGGATCTGGTCCGGAAAAAACTCTCAATTTCACCCTTCTTTTTGACCTGACGGGAATAAGCAATAGTTCAAAATTACCTCCGTAGAAACAAAAGTGCGTAGAAAACACAAAAGCCTGGAAAATTATTTTGAAAACTCGACCATATTTATTAATCTCCATGAAGACGAAGATCACAATCTCAGCCGATATATGTACAGTATTTCTCTTTTCCAAAAACGGTGTCCTGTGGATATGTGTTGTGCTAAACGGATATATAATTCCCGAGTAATCTGAATAGCACCTTTCGGTCTTTTTTGTCCAGCACAGCTGCGGGGCTGGAATCCATCGACTTCGATTAAATGAAAATAGAAACTTCAACCGAACTGAAAAAAATCAGGTATTGTTAGCTAAAAATAGTTAACTCTTTATTTCTGTATTTCATCAATAGAAGAACCGAGTACTTTAGCATTTCAAGACTCTTCGTATAACACTTTGTCTTTCTTCTTAATCTTGCTAGAAAATGCCTCAATATGCTGTTATATCCTTCAACTGTAAATGTTTCTGCTTTTGATTGAGTATGAATCTTTTCTGGAAGAAACTCTTTATATGCTCTCCAGTGATCTGTCATCACTTTTTCAATGTATTTTTTCTTCAATTTTTCCCATAGTAGTTTTCCAGTTTCTGTTCCTCTGCTGCCAAAAGAGCAGTTGATGAACTTTTTCCCAACTCTATCAACAGCAATCCAGATCCAGCAATATTTTTTTTGTTACCGATGTAAGTATGCATTTCATCCAGTTCAACAATAGATATCTCATTTTCACTTTTTAGAGCCTCTAACTCCTTACCAAATTTCTTTATCCATCTTTGGACAGAAACATGACTTACCCCTAAAAATCGTCCTATTGAGCGAAAGCCCAATCCTTCAAGGTAGAGTTGTAAAGCCTGTCTTTTTACAGAAGCGGAAAAAGCAGTTGATTTCAGCTCTACTGTATAGTTATAGCCACAATCAGAGCATTTGTACCGTTGACGCCCGCCAACTATGCCATTCTTTTTGTGACTGGAACTATTACATTTTGGGCAATTCATGCAGAAATATAGGTTATAAGTATATATATCTATTTTTGTTTACCAATGCCAAAAATCAAAGACAAAAATATTGACTCTTTATTGTGGACGAACTGGGAAGCCGAGATCTTTACATTGATGCCGAAAAAATCTCCATCTATAAAGTCATCGTCCTCAAAACAATGCTTTACAATACCTATATCAAAACTGAAATTAACTGAAATTAACTGGCCTAATATGGTTAATAAAAATATTTAGTTTCAAAACATAAATTTTTTAGTTTATTTTAAGATTTTTAGGGGACAGAATCATTCACCACCTGGAAAAATCATAAAAGAACAAATTTAAACTGAATCTAAAAAAGAATAATCTTTTAATTTGAAAATTATAAACTGTTTAACGAAGTTACTTTTTAATATTATTGACATTATCTCCAGTCTTTTTCCAAGAAGATAGTAATTCAAGATTCGATTCTTAAAAATTGACCTCATCAGAGCCTTGAAGGAATTAACGTAATTCTGTAAAAGTCTGCACCTGAAGTATTTAACTGTAACGCATTTCCAGAGTGATATAATCCAGCAAAAAGTAGTAAAAAATATACGAAGAGAATCGAAAAAGAAAGCACGAATTCAAGATAAAAACAAGTTAAGTAAAGAAAGAGGAAAAAGCACCTTAAACAGGTGCTTAAATTGTTTTTATGGGATCCTTATATCAGTATCGCAGATAAGCTGATTGGTCTGGACATCAATGATTTTGATGTGGACAGTCTCACCAGATTTAGGTTCAGCTCCAAAAGCATTTGCTCCAGCTGTGTCCGTCAACCTGAGCGTCTTCACAGAACCTACCCCAAAGACGCCAAGACCAGCAGGAGTAGCGGTAATAGCATTATTCGCAGCCCCAATTATATAAGACTGACCGCTCCCAACGGATGCCATAACTTTTGTTATTGCACCATCTTCGAAATGAATCGGGTCTCCGCCAAGGTGTTCGATTCTTATAGTTGCTATATCAACAGATCCAGTGATATCGAGAGGTCCTGCTTTAATATCGAGGTTCGCCTGCGGTGCGGATTTTGCAGGTCCCTGTCCAAAAACGGAAGATCCGATTGCGGCGGCGAGGATGACGGTTATTGCAACCATCAGGATGACACCGATAACCGGGGAAACTGCGTGAGTATTTTTAAACCATTTCGTGAAATCCATATGTTTCTCCCTCCTGATTAAAGGTATTCGGACAGGACAGCCTGCCAGATACTTTTAACACCTGAAATACATACTTAAACAGTTTTTGAGATTTAACTTTATACCATTGTACCCTTCATTTCTATATAAATTTTTGCTGAATGTTTTGAGTATAATTTACATTTTTTAATCAACTTTTTTACCAAGATAATAATTATCAACTCTACATTAAATAACTTTTCTTAGACAGTCAGGTTGATATTCAATTAGCAACATTTTAGGGAGTCAGGCAACAAATTTGTAGAAGGTGATTCTTGTCGTGGAGGGTAAAAAATGCAGAGCACTTGGCAAGGACTATAAGGCAGTTTCAGAGGTATATGGGCAACTGCTCATGATGAGTATAGTCGTTATAGCTTTTTCCACAATAGCCTTAACCGTATTTTCAGATGGAGCCTTGAATCCGGAGCATACTCCGCATACTGACCTACGAGAAAATATCAATACAAATACCAATCGCGTATATATCACACACAGTGGAGGAGAAGCTATTGACCTGTCAGCTATCAAAATAATACTCATCGCTGACGGGCAGCGGTATGAATTCAACAAGTCCGACTTCAAAGATCCAGACGACACTGACCCCGACGATGCTGTTTTCATGCTTGGGGATTGCATAGTAATTAATAACGAAAACATCAAGAGTGGGATTGATATAGACATGTTATTTGTGGACATGCCTTCTCAGCAGGTAATCCAGAGAACAGCGCTCCAGCAAGGCCCTACGAAAGTCCCGTACTGGATAACTCCTTGCCCATACGGGAGTGTTTACGACAATTCTACAAATAAATTCCTGCCCACTGAATTAGTTGATGGGATGAACGACGGGCTTTTTATAAAGGCGCAAGTTCCGAAAAAACCAGAATCAGTATACCAGGAGTTCACGTTTGGTATAGACGCCGATGAAATAGGCATTTCAGATTCCTCAAAGCCAGTAAAGTTGAAAGTAATTTACCGATCCCAGGGCTGCAGCCCGGATGAGATTCCGCTTTCGATATATAATGGCTCTGATTGGACGCAGATAGGTCCCAAAATGAAAAACTATAGCAGCTTCGATGATTGCAAGAACAGTAATTCAAATATTTACGAAATAACTTCATATGTTAATGCTTCTGAAAAACTTGAAAATCTCAAAGTTAGGTTTTCAGCCACAGAAAATCCAGATGAACATGATCCAGATGAACAGAATGAAAAGTTTTATGAAATTGACTTCATAGGGGTTCATATAGAGTTGTAATTTCGGAAGGTAGGAGGCTGAGGCAAGGGGGTCAACAAGAAATGAAGAAAAATAATGGATATAAAAATGAGTCAGAAAGAAGATCTTTTTTCCGTTCGGAGTCTGCAACAGCAACTGTTATTGGGGCAGTATTACTTCTAGGAATTATATTTACGGTGTTTGCCATCATACGGATAGATGCTGTTCCGGAGTGGAAAAATGATGCCGAGTACTCTCATATGGATGATATAGGGGAGGATATGGCAGATCTTAAGTCAAAAATTGATATGATGTCAACCATCCTGGCTTTAAACTCTAATTCCTCATACATCAACTCTTCGAATCCAAGTTCCTTAGCTCCTCCGCTAGTTATGAATGTGCCTTTCCATATGGGCGGTGGAGAGATTCCGTTTATAGACTCTATAAAATCCAGTGGGAATCTTGCTGTAAATAAGGATAGGTACGTTATGAGCATAATAGTAAACCCTGAGGACGATGAGCCTTACTTCCAATCTATCAACTGCGGCACCATTAATTACAGTTCCCAAAACAGATATTATGTAGATCAGGTTTTCAGTTATGAAAACGGAGCCCTGATCCTTAAACAGAAAGACCAGGCAGTCATGATGCTCTACCCTTCTATTCTTTTTTCCAATGTATCGACCAATGAAAATAATGTTTCGAATTATGATGTTTCGATAAACGCCATAAGGGTTTTGCAGAAACCCTATATTCCCCCAGATATTATTTCCTCAAATAGTCGGTGTTCTCTTCGCCTGACAGGAATCGGTTACCAACCTCTCTATGATAGTGAGATAAAAAGCTCAGGGAACATAGACAGATTTGTGTTAACAATTACCACAGAATATCCCAAAGTCTGGGAGCTTTATTTTGAAAAAATAATGGAAAATGCAGGAATAAGCCAGGACAAATACAACCTTACGAATGAAAGCAAAAATGTACACTTAATTTTCCCTGAAATATCAGATCCAGCAAGTGAAAATGAATCAACATTGGAGATAAAAAGATTATATATAAGCGAAACCGAAATCAAGGCCGAGCCTGAAATTGGCTTAAACTGAATAGAGAGGAAATTAAAGGAAAAAATAAGGGATACTTAGAAATCGAGAGAAAAAATATAAGCGAAAAAACGAAAAGAATTACAATCTCAGGATTTGGAAAAGAACCTTAGATGCCTGGTTTGCATACTTCAATGAAAATGCGCAGGATAGAGGGTTAAAATACGAAAAGGATTATAAGATTGAATATCTCCCTGATTCCAACTCCGTGCGTTTCTCATTCCTTCCCGGCAGCAGCAAAAAACTTGAAAGGCTCCATGTGAGTAAAGTGATGATACATACAGAAGTCGGAGCCTGATAAAGTTTTAATTTTTTTATTTCACAGACTGGATTTAAAATATAACGGTTGAAGCGTGCATAATTTCTCAATGTATTAAATAACGCCGAAAATGAAAAAACATAAAAATGAATATCAACTATCTTGCAGTCTGCCTTCACTGACGGAAAAGAAAAAGGCATATGGATTCTATACCCACTTACACCGAAAAATCGGATAAGCTGGAAAAAAGAGATCCATATGCCTGAAAAATACGCAACTTATTACCCTGCAACAAGAATTTATTCCGACGGCAGGACCGAAGATATTAAAGTGCTGCTCGCAAGAGAATGCCCTGTTAAACTTTTTCTTGACGGAAAACTTTTTACGACGCTCTTTGCTTCCCCACTCGAACTCAAAGAGCTTGCAGTCGGGCACCTGATCACAGAAGGAATTGTCAGTTTCAGGGGGATTGAAAGCGTCGAAGTTGAAGGGAATGAAGTTAATATTCTGACCCGAAAAGATAAGCAACTCCTTCGTACCAAAACAGCCAAAGAAGCTGAAAAAGAAGAAAAGGTCAGCAAAGAAATCTTTGTCGATTCGGCCTCTGTTTTCGAACCTGAAGTCCTTTTTGCAGGCACAGGACATCTAGAATCCGATACATACAAACTTACCAGAGGGACTCATCTGGCAGCTCTGATAGACATAAAAGGAAAAGTTTCGGTACGGATTGTTGATGTCGGAAGGCACAATGCCGTAGACAAAGCAGTAGGATCCGCCTTTTTCAAGGGCCTTGACCTCTCACAACATTATATGCTTTCTACAGGCAGACAGCCCGCCTATATGGTCACAAAAGTGGCAAGGGCAGGAATTCCCCTTGTCGCGACCAAAGCCATGCCCTTCGATTCAGGCGTTGAAGCCGCAAAAAACACAAACGTGTGCCTCATAGGCCAGCTCAGAAAAGAATCGATGCTCATCTTTGCCAGTGAATGGCGGGTAAAAACCAAACGGTGAGAATCCGCTAAAAAATCGCTCATTTTCATTTATATGTAAAACGGCTTTTAGCATAGCTTTAGCTTTTACCAGAAGGCGCACTGTTATTGATTCCAAAACCGTAGAAGCTCTAAAATCAAATTTAAACGCTGAAAAAGGAGAAAACTAAAAAAAATAATCCCCCAAAAAAAGAAAGTCACGTATGTAATCCATTATAATATTATTTCTTCTGCCTGGGAAAGAGATAGACATCAGCTATGAAAGATTTGCCCAGTCTATAACAGATGACTCAGGAAATCGGCTGCATCCAGCTTGTCCAGACGTTTTCTCCAGCTTGGTTAAAATTTCATCTTTGGAGATTGCTGCGCCGAGTGCTGGAAACCATCTCAACGCTCTCTTCCGGAGGCATGATTATTGCCAGGATAATATATATGACAATGCCGATTCCTTCCAGAACAAGGGCTGCAAAAGCGAGCCTTATGAAGGTCGGGTCAATATCAAAGTATTCTCCTAACCCGCCACAGACTCCAAAGAGCTTGCGGTCGGTCTTGCTCCTGGTTAGCCGCCGCTTCATTGTGTAGATGGTGCTTTTTTCTTCCCCGGACTCTCCCCCTTTTACTTCTCCGGCCTCTGTTCGAACTTCTTTTTCTCCGGTCTCTTCCCCTTTATCTTCTCCGGTCTCTGTTCGGACTTCTTTTTCTTCGATTTTTTCTTCAGGTTTTGCCCACGATTCCTCCGTATAACCAGTTCTAAGTTCTCCCGGAGCTTCAAAAAAATGTTCTTTATTTTCCTTTTTTTCTTGAGATTCTGGATTTTCCTGCATATTGACTATTTAATTCCCCAGGATTTATATTATTATGGTACTTTTTCTACCTTTTTTATTATTCTTATTTCATCCTTTAATTTTAGTGGTTATCTGAACAACAGCATCCCGTTTCCCTGAAGAAAACTTCGTATAACATAAGAAGAAGCAGTAAAACCACAAAAATACCTTCAGGTCTCCGGAAAGCAATTCTTTTGCGGTTCCCATGATTGCAGTTGCGCTAACCCCTACTTTCAGGTAAAACCGATCCAGCAGGGTTCCTGCCCCGAGAGTACGGAGGGAAATCACTACCATATTAAGAGCTGCCTGACGTTTTCCCAGGAAACGGGCAACCACCATCATAGTTGCTGCATTGGTCGCCGGACCTGCTCGTCTACGATGTAATAAACAGTAAATTTTCCTTCCCTTCTGACTCTCACAAAGTCAAGCCCTGAAGGTGCAGAGGCCATGAGAGACTGCGGGCTGAGTGACATCGAGAACCTGTTCGAGTTCGCAAACACACATCTCTTTTTGCCTTAACAAAAAAAGGACCTTCAGGCGAGTATCGAACTGGAGCGCCTGAAAAACCGCAGCCATCAAAGAGATATTTTCTGCATCAGGAACCGTTTGCAGCAGGTTTCATATCTGCTTTGTGTTCACTCTTTCATAGTTATTTTGTATGATTACATGAACAACTGATCATATACCAATATCTCTTTGATGGCTGCGGCAATTGAAGAGACTATAAAAGTCGTTATTTTATCTTAAAACCTTTTCATTACTTGTTTTTAGAGGCTAAGAATTAGGATGGCAATAAGTACAAGGATAAATAGGGCTTTCCAGTCTCTTTTCTGCATGGAAAGCTCATGCATTGAGGTTCTGCGTATTCCCTGATAACCTCTGCTCTCCATTGCGAGGGCCAGTTCTTCCGCGTCCCTGATTACACCCCTGAGCAGGGGAATGGCAAGGGCAGGAACTGAATGGAAAGGATTCTTTACAAAATCCATTCCCCTTGCAGCCTGTGCTGCTTTTGTCCGCTCAACTCTCTCGAAAAGAAGAGGAAGAAACGCTATAGAGATATTCATCATTGTAGCAAGCTCAAAGGAGCTGATTCCCAGCCAGCGTAGAGGTAGAGGTCTGAGCATTCTTTCTATGCCACAGGTGATTGCAGAAGGATCCGTACTGGCTGTAAGAAGGGCTGCAAAAAGCAGCAAAAGTATGAACCGGGCAACAAGCTTAAGCCCTTTATCCAGTCCTTCCAGACTAGGCTGCAGGACCCAGAATGAAGCAAAAGCTCTTCCATCGGTGAAAAATAGCTGCGCGAGAAATATGAAAATCATAAACAGGACCATAGGCCTGACTGCCCTTAAAAACACCTTCATTGGTAACTCTGAAAGCGAAGCGAAGGCAAAGAAAAGCACGAAAAGAGACCCAATTCCTGTAAAATTCTCAACCCTGAACGCCAGAATTCCAAGTAGCATTACTGCTGCAATTTTTGTTCTGGGGTCGAGCCGATGGAGAATGGAAGCCCCAGGAACATAACTGAAAAAAGGTTCCTGCATGTTTCCTCGTATTTGTCTTTTTAAAGTATTTTTCAGAAATTTTATTCAGGTGCTTCCTGTTTAAAATAAATTTAGCACTTTGTCGATCACATTAATCTTCAACAATTTCTTATTCAGACAGCAGTTTCTTACCAGATTATATTCTCTGACCCGGATTGTTCTCATAATTTTCTTTTTCAATTGCAGATTTTACTCTAAGGATCTCTTCAAGAGCACCTTCAACCGTAAATACTGCAGGATTTACGGGCAGACCTCTTGCTCTGAGTTCCTTCATCATGGAAGCAATAGGCGGAAGAGGTATGCAATCGGTTTCAAGGTATTTTTCCCTGCTGCCCTGGAAAGCTATCCTTCCTTCCCTGATGAGTACGATTCTTTCAAGCAGCGGAAAAAACCCTTTAAGGTTATGGGTTACTGTAATAACCGCAGTTCCCCTGTCTTTTATTTTTTGAAGAGCCTCGAGGATTTCCTTTTTCCCAACAGGATCAAGCCCTGTTATGGGTTCGTCCAGTATGAGGTAATCCGGCCTGAGTGCAAGGGCGCTTGCAAGGGCAATTCTTTGCATTTCCCCTCCACTAAGGCTGAAAGGGTCTCGAGAAAGCACGGCCCGATCAAGAGAAACAGCTTCAAGCACCTCATAAATCCTTTCCTCGGTTTCTTTTTTCGAGTACCCGAAGTTTAGAGGGCCGAAAGCTATTTCCTCATATATGGTCCTGCAAAAGAGCTGGTCTGCAGCCTGTTGAAAAACCATTCCTACCCTGCGTTTTGCCTCTTTTGAGGAAGGATCGAGCCCGTCAACACGCACGGTTCCGGTTTTCGGCTTAAAAACCCCGTTGAAAATTTTTGTAAGAGTGGATTTCCCGGCACCTTTTTCTCCCAGTATCCCCACGAACTCTCCTTTTTCTATCCGCAGGTTAATGTCTCTTAAAGCAGGAGTTTCGAGAGGAGTCTTACTGGAATAGGAAAAACTCACGTTTTCAAGAATAATCGGCATATTTCCTCTGCAAAGCTGTGGGGGGAAGATGTTTTTTCCCAGGGGATTGCGACCCCGTTAGTTTTCAGGTGCTCTGCCAGCTCAATAAGAGAAGGCAGGGAGAATCCAAGGGTTTGAAGGGAGGAGTCCGAAAAAACGCTCTCAGGATTTCCTTCAAGCATTATTCTCCCTTTTTCCATGACAATTATTCTGTCTGCGTCATGAAGCTCTTCGAGATTGTGGGTAATATATACAATCGTTTTTCCTTTTCGGTGCAGTTTTTTTATGCTTTCAAGAATAGCCGTCCCGGAATCGGGATCAAGCATGGAAGTGACCTCATCGAAAATAAGGCATTCAGGCCTCATTGCAAGAATTCCTGCCAGGGCAACACACTGCCCCTGCCCTCCACTCAAATTTTTTGGGGAACGGTGCCTGTAATTCTCAAGCCCTGTTTCGGCAAGGGCCACATCCACGCATTTCCTGATTTCCACAGGAGGAAGGCAAAGATTCTCGGGGCCGAAAGCAAGATCTTCTTCGACTGTCCTGCCCACAAATTGAGTTTCAGGATTCTGGAATACAATACCTATGAGCTTCCGGATTCCCGGGAGCTTGGAAGGATCACGAGTATCCATTCCCCTTATCATTACCCTGCCTTGCTGGGGTTTCAGGAGCCCATTGAGCAGGAGAGCAAGTGTGGACTTTCCGCTGCCGTTTTTACCGATTATCCCTATGAATTCTCCTTTTTTTATTGCCAGAGTTATGTTCTTAAGCGCAGGGGTTCCATCAGGATAATTATAACGTACTTTTTCGAGCCTGATCATACTTAATCAAACTTTCATTTCTTCGTTTTAAATTCTCCGAAAAACTCCGGTTTCTTTTTCAAAGGAAAAATTAGAAGCCAGGAGGCTTTAAAGTTCATGGGTTGAAGCAATGTACGCGGCAACTGCAGTTTTTACGATTTCTCCCGGTATAAAAGGAAGAATACCAAGGGCAAGGGCTGTCCCGGGTCCTATCTCAGCCATCAGCATCAATTGAAAAACCCCGCAGGCATAGAGAACCAGGACTCCTATGCTCATGTTAAGGGCATTGATGAGGAGCCTGGATCTGGTAGTATTTTCCGCCTTTTCGGAAAGCTTTCCTATGATATAAGCAGCGAGAATGAACCCGACTATATACCCGCCTGTAGGCCCAAGGAGCACTCCCATTCCGGAACTGCCTCCTGCAAAAACAGGAAGTCCTGCAATGCCAAGCAAGGTATACACTATCATGCTCAGGCTTCCCCATTTGCTTTTCAACATGCTCCCGGCAAGCAGAACAAAGAATACCTGCAGTGTGATAGGGACAGGGGAGAAAGGCATAGGAATCTGTATGTAAGATCCTGCGGCAGTCAGGGCCGCAAAAAGGGATGCAAAGACCATCATCCTGAGTTCAGGAGTACGGGATGAATAAGAATGATTGTTTTTTATATGCACATTTTCTCCTCTTATCGATTTTTACTTTTACTCGTGTCTTTTCTTTTTTTCGCCTTTTTCAGGCTTTTCAATGATTCTTAAACCTATATTTGCAGGTAAACACGATCCGATGGGAAATAAAGGCTGTAATAGTGACTAAACTAACTGATAAAGACTGATACTGACTGTACCTCTTGATACTGACTGTACCTCTTAAGCCTCACAGCAACAATTCTCTAAATATCAATATCAATATCAAATCTCTGAGGGACAGATAGCCCATTGCAAATATAAGGTATTGTTAACCACAGAAATGTCAATGGTTTACATTAGATTTAAAACTTTCCAGAAAAATCAACTCTTGTTTTCTCAGGCGTTTATTTCTCCATTTCGAACCGACAATTAGATATATATCTTATACCGGTATTAGGGATACTTCACCTGAAATGCAGATTCAGCAGGCGGCTGCAAGGCTGTATTCTCAGGAAGCGGTTCGTGGGCGTGTGGCCTAGCCCGGATATGGCGGCAGCCTCCTAAGCTGTAAATCGGGGGTTCAAATCCCTTCGCGCCCGCTAATTTCCTTTAACCTACTTTTGTCAGTTTAATCCAGAAATAAAGGTTCATTTTAGAATTTTAATGTTTTTTAGACGCTTTGCCGACTCAGAAGGAGAATCCGATCTTCCTGAATTATAGGATCTATTTGTAGACGATGGAAAATCTCTTATCTGGAAAGCGAGTAATTCCATAGCTGGTACACAGTACAGTTTTAAAAATCATAAACTCTAACAGTTTATTCTATAACAGCCTTATTCTATTAGAAAATAAAATGCCACTTCAGAGGAAACAGAAATTGATCAGGAAAGCCAGGGTAGATGACGTCGTTGTAATGAAGCAGATTATCAATACTTATTCGAAGGATGAGCTAATGCTTGCCCGTTCTCTGAGTGAAATATATGAGAACATTAGGGATTATTACATCTGCGAGATTGATGGAGAGGTTGTAGGCTGCTGTTCGCTGCATGTAGTATGGGAAGATCTTGCAGAGATACTTGCTCTTGCGGTGAACCCAAAATGTGCAAGAAAAGGAATAGGTGCAAAGCTTGTCTCGGCATGCCTTGATGATGCTCGAAACCTTGGCATGAAGGAAGTCTTTGCACTTACTTATGTGCCTGGTTTTTTTGAAACCCTGGGCTTTAAGGTTGTGGACAAAAACAGCCTTCCCAGGAAAATCTGGTCCGGCTGTCTAAAATGCCCCAAATTTCCAGATTGTAACGAAATTGCTGTCCTTAAATCGATTAATTCCTGAATTGCTTCAGAAATCCTTCCTTTCTATTTTGAAGATTTCAGCAATTGAAGTTGAATCCACGGGATTTTCGTTTTGAAACCTTTATAATAAATATAAATAGTCAAAAAACCAAAAGATATTTATTCAGGCAGTTATGTTTTTTAGGTGATCCTAATTATCTGATCTAAAATCAGGCCTTTATTGGCGGGATGGTGTTGATGCATACAGAGCGATTTGAAGAATATCTTGAAACTATTCTTTACCTTATTAGAAAGAACCAGGGCCCTGCAAAGACAAAACAGATATCCGAAGAGCTCAATGTATCTCCGCCGAGCGTGACGGAAATGATTAAAAAATTAAATTCTTCGGGCCTTGTAGAATACACACCTTATCAGGGAGTCGAATTGACCGAAAAGGGAACTGATCAGGCTGTCAGGATCAAAAGGAAACACCAGGTGCTTGAAACCTTCCTGGCTGATGTCCTTGACTTCGATAGGAAGGAAGCTCACAAAGAAGCCTGCGAACTTGAACACGCAGTATCTGATGCCGTACTTGAAAGGCTCTACGAATTTTTAGGAAGTCCCGAATATTGCCCCGACGGGAACCCTATCAATATCGATAAAAATAATATCAGGCGAGAGGAAAAATTCATTCCCCTTGATGAAATGGAAGAGGGAAGTTCAGGCAAAGTTACTCGGGTAACCCTTCCCAGGGAGACAAAAGAACGCCTGACATCCCTCGGTATCCTTACGGGCGAAGATATTGAAGTCAAGCGCAAGCAAAAACAGGGCTGCATCTCGGTTATAGCAGTTGGGTCGGAAATTGCTCTCGGAAGAGACATTGCAAAGAAAATCTTCATAACTCCGAAAACCAAAAGCCTGTAAAGGGGCAGAGAAGGCATATAACTGGCAAAGAGCAAAATAACTGGGGACGTGATAGGAATTTCCAGCTCATGCTGTAACTCCGAAAGCGGAAATAAAAGCAAAACCCCATATGATATGACAATTGCCTTCATAGGCAATCCAAGCGTTGGAAAAAGCGTTTTCTTCAGCAGGCTTACAGGGGTAGGTGTCGAGGTCTCAAATTACCCTGGCACGACAGTTGCACTTAAAAGGGGAATTGTAAAGGCTCGGGGGAAGACTATTGAGGTAGTTGACCTGCCTGGAATTTATTCGCTTGGGATTACAAACGAAGATGAGAAAGTAACCAAAAGATACCTCATCGAGGACCAGCCGGATATCATTATCAATGTCCTTGATGCGAGCAGGCTTGAGAGAAATCTATACCTAACCCTTCAGCTTCTGGAACTCGATATCCCTATGGTTCTTGCGTTAAATCAGGTAGACATGGCTGCAAATCTTGGGGTCCTTATTGATGCGGATGGGCTCTCCGAAATGCTTGGCCTGCCCGTAGTGCCAACAGTTGCGACCTGGGGGGTGGGGCTTGATGAAGTAATGCTTGTGGCCCTCGCAGAACAGGGAAAAGTGCAGAAACATCACAGAGTAAGGTACAGCCACTGGATCCGGCAGGCTCTTTCCAACCTGGACTATTCTTTTCCTGATTCATCTCTAAGCGCAAAGACTGCAGCTCTCCTGAACGATGTCGAGTTTGTGGAACTCTGCTGTATGCCACCTGAGGCTAATGCCCTACTCTCTTCTGCCAGGCGGTTAAGGCAAAACCTGGAAATGGAACATGGAATATCGGTACCCGATACAGTTGCAAGAGATCTCTATGGAGAAGCCGGATACATAGTGGACAGCGTGATCTCAAGGTTCGAGCCCAAAAAAAGCTTAAGGGAAAGAATAGATGCAATCCTCACCTCTCCTAATTTCGGGATTCTGGTGCTCATATCCGCCCTGCTCCTTACTTTCCTTCTTGTCTTCCGGGTAGGAGGTTTCCTTGAGACCTGGATTGTGAACGAAGTCTTCGAGCCCTATGTGATCCTGCCTGTCGAGACCGCGATTTCAGGCATGCCGCTTATAGTGAGGAACTTGATCCTGTATTCTCTTCGGGGAGTGGAGGCAGGATTTGCAATTGCAATTCCTTATATTGCAGTCTTTTACGCCATTCTTTCCATATTCGAGGATTCGGGATATCTCACCAGGGCGGCTTTTCTGCTGGACAATCTCACTCATAAGCTCGGGCTTCACGGAAGAGCTGTGATCCCGCTGGTTCTTGGCTTTGGCTGCAATGTCCCTGCAATTATGGCAGTACACGCCCTTGGCACGCGGCGGGAAAAGAGGATAGCTTCCCTTCTTATAGCTCTCATTCCCTGCTCTGCGAGGACAGTTATAATCCTGGGGCTTGTGGGAACTTTCGTAGGCTTCTGGCCTGCGGTTTCGATTTATGTTCTGGAAGTAATAATTATTACCGGAATGGGCTGGATTCTCGGAAAGACTCTACCCGGCCAGAGAAGTGGCTTCATTATGGAAATGACCCCTCTCAGAAAACCGGAGCTTAAATCTACCCTCAGGAAAACCTGGATGAAAAGTCGGGAGTTTTTTTATATTGCTTTTCCGCTTCTGCTTGTTGGAAGCGCGTTTCTAGGAGTTGCCGACGCCCTGGGCCTTCTCTCGATCTTCCAGGACTTTGTAGAGCCTGTATCTGTAGGCCTGCTGGGTCTTCCGGCATTCGCTGCAACCGCACTGGTGTTCGGAATTCTTCGAAAGGAAATGGCGCTTCAGATCCTTGCCGTATTAGCAGGCACAGCCAACTTTGCAGCTGTAATGACACCTGTTCAGATGTACCAGTTTGCTGTAATCACGACTATTTATATGCCGTGTATGGCAACGATTGCGGTACTTAAACACGAGTTAGGAGCAAAAGATACGGCTGCGATAGTTCTTTTCACTATATTTCTGGCGCTCGGGGTGGGCGTTTTGATCCGGGTTTTAGGGCCTTCTTTTCTTTGACTTCTTCGTTCCTTTTTTATCGAGCTTTAAGGCCATTTTGTGGAAAGTAAGCTCCCGTCTCTCTGGCATAATGTTTATATATTAATAAGCTTGTTTATTTCTTTTCAAAATGCTTTGCGTTTGCCGCAAATTATTAATACTTGATACATCGTGTTATTCCCGATGACCCGAATCACCAATCACTTACACAAAAACGTGTTGAGTGTTATTATGGATATTCTCGAAATGGATCATTTCCACGAGCCTGAACTTGATGAGGTTCAATTTTTCCTTGAAAGCACCGGAACTCACGGCTCCATTGTTAATGAAAACGCTGTGGAGATGGAATGTACATCCTCCAAAATTCAATCGAGAGAGAGCGTACTGGTCGATTTCGATGATTCCCTCACATCCATCAACTAACACATCAAGAAAATTTTTATCATTTGACTGAAATCCAACCCTTTAACTCGTTCTATTTTAGAGCTAAATTTGGGTTTCATTCTCCTATTTTGCAGTATTATGGACCTTTTTTCTCGGAATTTGATCTCATATTTGCGGAATATCTTTACCCATCTGTTTCGGAAACGAGATGTTCCATGTGCTCTCTGATTTATTATTTATTCCTCAAATCGTTAATTTTTTACAGAAGATAAATGTAAAAAACAGTCATTTTTTCCAGGAGATTCCAAATTTCAAACGTATGTTTTTAACCATTCAGCAGATTCACATCTTTAGTTTTTGGAGATTTTTCAAAACTTTTCTTTTGTATCTTTTTTCCTGTTCTCTCAGCTGATTTCTATAAAATATTTTCAGAAAGGTTAATAAAGCGATTCTTATTATTATTACTATTTAATTAAAAGTTATATCAGGCTGGAAAATACTATCGATTACCATATATATATAAAGCAAGATTACATGTACTTTATACAGATTATTTGAATTTTCATAAGCTAATCAATTTATTTATAATTGTGGTGATCTGACTTACCGGTAAAAAGTTGCAGACAATCAGGAAACCGGAACCCGAATTTCTTATAAGAGGTATTTTAATGAGAACTGGACAGAGGGACGTGCACAATACACCGCTTAAAAGGCGACTGTCAATAAATTATGAGGAGCTCGAGACTCTCAAGAAATCGATTAAGGTTTCGGTTCTCAACGAACTGCGGGCCGAGATGGAAAACGTTTCAGATCAAGACTCCATTAAGGACCTAGTTCTTTCCGAAATCAGAACCGAACTGATGGGAATCCCTAACCCTGTCCTACTCAAGGCTTCAATCCTCGATGAATTGAGAATGGAATTGAAAGCATCCAGAGAAAATGATTCGGGAGTGGCTGACCGGAAGCTGAGGGAACTTGCAGGCATTCAGGATGGTCTTGTCCGCGAATTGCTTGACCAGAAAATGCTTATAAGGAAACTGGGAACTGATATAGGAAATCTTACTAAACTGCTGGAAGATGCGAAAAATACTGTTCCTGCTACCTCTCCTTCTGTTACTTTTACCCTTCCTGAAGACCCTCTGGATCTTCCTTCCCTTTCCAGAAAGCCGAAACAAAACCCTGAACTCCGAAAAGAAAACTCTGCAGCACGCAGACTGACTGAATTCAGGGAAGAGCCTGCCCCTCTACCAGACACAAGTGCAAAAGTCCAGCTGAAGCTCAGAGAAGTCGAGCCAGCTGAACTTGATAAAGAAGAAGTTGAGACAAAGTGTGAGTACATTATTGCAGAGAGCGGGGATAAAAGACGGCTTAAAGGCAATGTGAGGCAGCAGCCGTCAGCCAGAACCGAACCTGCCAGGCAGCCGCCCCCAAGACAGTCACCCTCTGTGAGGCCGTCTGCCCCTGTCAGAACAGACCCTTCGAGAGCTCGGCCTGCGGATGATTATAAATGTGAATATATAATCGCTGAAAAGACCTCTAAAAAGCATTTCATAGAAGAATCCGTGGACCTGCGGGAAAGTGAAGATGCAGAAATCATCACGTGCAGCCGGAAAAACTCCCGGGCATACTGAGGCTTAAAAACAGAAACTTCCTCAAAAATGCGAAATTACAGAGGCATCCTGTGTATATAAAAGAAATAGAATTCGTTAATTTCAAATCCTTCGGAAAAAAAGTAAAGGTTTCCTTTTACAACGACTTTACCACTATTTCCGGCCCAAATGGGAGTGGAAAGTCAAACATTATAGACGGGATTCTCTTTGCACTCGGGCTTACAAGTTCCAGGACTCTTCGGGCTGAGAAACTTACTGACCTGATTTACAACGGCGACGAGGCAAAAAAGCCTGATTTTGCCCAGGTTACGATCCGTTTTGACAATTCCGACCGCAAGTTGCCTATAGATCTTGATGAGGTCGAGATCTCAAGAAAAATCCGCCGAACAAAAAGCGGGTACTATAGCTATTTTTATTTCAACGGAAAAGCTGTAAACCTTGGAGAAATACATTTTCAGCTTGCAAAAGCCGGGGTGACGCCTGAAGGTTATAATGTGGTCATGCAGGGAGACGTTACCCAGATTATCTCCATGACCTCTGTAGAACGACGAAAGATTATCGACGAAATCGCAGGGGTCGCAGAATTTGACGAGCGCAAGCAAAAGGCACTTGGAGAACTTGAAATCGTCAGGCAACAGATCGAACGTGTGGATATTATTCTTGAGGAAGTAAAAATCCAGCTAGGAAAACTGGCCGGGGAACGCGACCAGGCCTTAAAATACCAGGCACTTAAGGCTGAAAAAGCCAAATTTGAAGGTTATGTCCTGCTTTCTAAACTCAAGGACGCAAGGACCGAACTGCAAAATGTGGATAAGGAGCTTGCCGGAAAGGAAGAACACCTTGAGAAAGTTCAGGCTCTGCTAACCGAGAGAGTGCAGGAACTCCAGGCTCTTGAAGATTCTCTGGAAAAGCTTTCCCTTGAAATCCGTAAAAAAGGAGAGGATGAACAGCTTCAGGTCAAGAGGGAGATAGAAGAGACCCGGGGAGAAATTTCGCGCTGTGTGGATAGCATCGAGCTTTCGGAATCCGAACTTGAGGAAGCTGATTCGCGGCGCAGGAAAGCGTTTATAGAGATAGATTCTACCAAGGGCAAAGTCCGGGAACTTGAAGAGAAGATCGAAGCCGAAAACCTGAGAAAGGACAGCATTTCGTCAGAGCTTTCCGAGCGCAAAACAGAGCGCATGTTGCTCCAGAGCAGGATTGCAGCTGTAGACGCAAAGTTTGCCACGACAAGGGATGAACTCATAGCTGCCAGGAAGAAACTTGAGGAGATCAAGAACGAAAAGAACGAGCTCATCCGGGCCGAGGACCGGCTTCTCGATACTCTCAGGAGAAAATCCTCCGAACTGCGGGAGATAGAAAACCAAATAGGGGATGCGAAAGCAGCGGTTGCAACTTCTGACAGTGACACGCTTTCTGTGAGGTATGAGATTGAAAAGCTCTCCGAAAACCTGGAGTCCCTTATTCGAGACCATGACGATATCGAAAGCAGCCACTTCAGGATCAAGGAGGATATAAGGAAACTTGAAAGCAAGCTTCATGGTCTCCAGCAGGAATATGCAATCACCGAAGCGAGAGTACGGGCTTCTGAACAGGGAGGAAGCTATTCAAGAGCCGTGGAGATGGTAATCGGGGCTTCGCGGCAGGAAGACCTCTTCGGAATTTACGGCACCATTGCCCAGCTGGGAAAAGTAGACAGACAATATTCAACAGCTCTGGAGATTGCCGCAGGAAACCGAATGCAGGCAATTGTTGTAGATACCGATGCCGATGCTGCCGAAGCAATTGAGTACCTGAAGCATAGAAAAGGAGGGAGAGCTACTTTCCTTCCCCTCAACAAAATGAAAGAATCCAGGCGGCTTGAAAATCTAAGTTACGAAAACGGAGTAATAGGGTACGCAATTGACCTTATAGAATTTGATTCAGGTTTTGAACCTGCTTTCTGGTATGTCTTTCAGGATACCCTTGTCATGGAAGACCTTGCAAGTGCACGCCGCCTTATGGGAAAGGCAAGAATGGTCACCCTTGAAGGCGAACTCCTTGAGAAGAGCGGGGCAATGGTAGGAGGGTCCATCTCTTCTAAGTCGGGAATTTCTTTTGCAGCTGCAGAAAAGGACAAACTTCTTGAACTTGCAGACGAGATCAAATCCCTGGATGCAAGCAGGAATGCAGCCATAGGCAAACAGGACAGCATTGAAAGTCACCTTTTCGAGTTGAACCGGAAAATCCGGGACTGTGAGGCTACGATTTCGCGAAAGGAACTCCAGCTTGAGGAAATTGCAGGCAGAGAAGCCAAACTTGCAGAACTTATCGAAGCCAAACTTGTAGACCTCAAAGCAATCGAGGAGTCCAGAACCGAACTCAGGGCTGAAATGGACAGGGTAATTGCGGAAAAGACCGATAAAGAAGAGGCTGCATCTGAACTTGAAGTGCAGATTTCCGGACTTGAAGAAAAACTTGCTGACTCCCCTCTGCCTGAGATAAATAAAAAGATCGAATTCGTTGGCGAGGAACTCCGGCGGCTCGAAGGTCGAATCCGGGATACTGAAGCCAGTCTGAATGCTCTTCAGCTTGAAAAAGAGTATGCAGAACAGAAAATTGCAGAAGCAAAGGAACTAATCAGAGACCTTGATGGAAAGAAAGCTTCCAGGCTGGAAAAAGTAAACTTCCTAAAAACAAAAATCCGGGAACTTGAGGAAAAGCTCGAAGAAAAAAAGACCAGGGAGCTTGAACTTTCCGATGAACTTCGAGGGCTGCAGAAAGAGAGAGAGAGTGTCCAGGCTGAACACAGTGCTGTAAAGCGCAGGGTAAATATTGCCGTAACTACGCTTGAAAAGGCAAAACAACAGGTGCTTACGCTTATAGCTACGAGAAACGCCCTTCTTGACCAGGAAAAGCAGTTCATGGAAGAAGTCGTGAGAAGAGGTATAGAGGAGACCGATGAGGTCCCGAACTACGAAACCGTTTACATGAGGATTCAGGCAATCGAAGAGGCCCTCAGACGGCTTGAGCCCGTAAATATGAGGGCAATTGACGAGTACAATGAGGTAGAACTCAGGCTTTCGGATCTGCAAGGAAAACGGGATACTCTTTTTTCCGAAAGAGAGCAGCTCCTTGAGCGTATCGACCAGTATGAACAGCTAAAGCGGGATGCCTTTATGGAAGCCTATACGAGCATTAATGCCAATTTCAGCGACATTTTCCATGAGCTTTCCGACGGTATGGGTGAACTCTTGCTTGAAGATCCTGACGATCCTTTTGCAGGAGGGATGACCCTCCGGGCTCAGCCCAAAGAAAAAACTCTCCAGCGAATAGAAGCCATGTCCGGAGGAGAAAAAAGCCTTACAGCCCTTGCTTTCATCTTTGCGATCCAGCAGTACCGCCCTGCTCCGTTCTATGCTTTTGATGAGATTGATATGTTCCTTGATGGACAGAACGTGGAAAGGGTTTCAAGACGCGTTAAAAACTCAGGGTCAAAAGTCCAGTTCATTGTTGTTTCCCTGAGAAAACCCATGATCCAGGCCGCAAGCAGGACAATAGGAGTTACAATGCAGGAAAATAATATCACGAGTATTACCGGAGTGAAGCTTAATGGCTGAGCTTATGGATAATGCGGGAGCAGCACTGGAAGTCCCCCGACTTAAGGCTCTTACTGTTCTTGAATCCGGGGAAAACAACTCTCTTTTTGCGGACCCGGAAACGTACGGACTTACAAATACTCTTTCATGTCTTGGAATTGATTGGAAGCTGCTTGATATTTCGGATTTTGAGACCTATGAACCCCTGGGCATACTTGTTGAGCTTGCTCGGGATGGGAAGATCGACCCCTGGGATATAGATATCGTACAGCTGACTGACGGTTTTCTGGGAAGGGTGGAAAAGCTCCAAAAAATGGATCTCAGAATTTCCTCAAGAACACTTCTTTATTCTGCGATTCTTCTTCGCATGAAATCCTCGGGAATCCTCGAGATAGAGAAGGAAGAAGTCGATGAGTTTGATTCTGCTTTTCTTGACGATCAGGATCTTCCTGAGCCTGGGGAGTTTCCTATTCCGAAACTTCCTGTCCGCCGCATTTCCACCAGACCGGTCACACTCAACGAACTGATTCTTGAACTAAAGAAAGCAGAAAAAAGCCTCTCCAGAAGAAATGAAAAGAAAGCCCTCCTAATTGCAGAAAAACCTCCTTCTCGTCTTCAACTTACTACAGGAGATGTCCTGGGTCTTGCGCATGAAGAAACCATAAGCTCGCGGCTGGCACTTATCTGGGCCAGGCTTGCGGAACTATTTATAGCGCAGCCTGTAGTAGTTTTTTCCAGTTTTCTGGAAACAAGTGAAGATAGAGTCATGGATTATCTCTCTCTTCTCTTTCTTGCTTCAAACAGGAAGATTTGGCTTTTCCAGAATGAACTTTTCGAGGAACTATATATATATCCGGGAGAGGAATCCGGAGTTTCCACTGAGGGCAACCCGTCTCATTTCCATGAAATAAAGTTAGAATCAAAAGCCGAAATGTCGGGGCCTCAAATTAAAAGCTCCTCGGAAACAGATTTTACAGGTGAGATGCCTTTGCATGATAACCCTGGCAAAGAACCTCCGAAAACCGCACTTTGAGATATTGACCCTAATCGAAGCCTGCAAAAGCAAGTTAGTTTGATTAAAATCCGCCTGATTAAAAGTTAACCTGATTGAAGAACAATTTTATTCTTTTTCTGGAAGTGAAATTTATGAGTGAGCTTGAGATGCTTGAGATTATCGAAGCGGCACTTTTTGCCGCTGGGAGGGCAGTAAGCCTCGAGAAGCTTGCAAAAATTACAGGGAAGCCAAAAAAAGCCGTCCTTTCAGTAGTACAGGAACTAACGGAGGCTTACTCTTCCAGGGGCTCGGGTATTGAGATCCTTGACCTCGGGGACCGTTACGTCATGCAGGTCAAGCCCGAATATTCCGAACTTATGCGGGAAGTTGCCCCAAAAGAGCTTTCGGCCCCGAAACTTCGCACCCTTTCCATGATTGCTTACCACCAGCCTATGCTCCAGTCAGACCTTATTGATATGAGGGGAAGCGGAGCCTATGATCATATAAAGGACCTTATAGAGCGGGGGTTTGTAGAGTCCGTACCCTGCGGAAGGAGCAGGCAGCTTTCCACAACTTCTCTTTTTGCAGATTATTTCGGGCTTAAGAAAAACGACCCGACAGCCATAAAGGAGAAAATCCTTGAACTTTTGAGGTCTCAGGGCGGGCAGAGTGAGATCAACCTGTGGATCGGAAAAAAGACTATTGTTGTGACTCCGATGTATGAATCTCTCATGAGCATGTGCGGGATTAAGGAATACTTTGTGGCCAATGCTTACTCACCTTCGAAGGAAGAGATCTCCCGTTTGCTTGAGGCGGATGTGCTGGTTGTCTCGGCCGGTTACTCTGATACCGTAAGGCAATACTGCGACGGAGAAATCCTTGAAATGCATTCAACAACTTTTGAAGATCTCATAGAAGCGATTTCGTTACTTGCCGAAGAACTTCCCGATGAAGTGGCCCCTAAAACCGTGGAAGAAACTATTAAGAAGATTCGGGAGACCAGGGAAAGATATGTTTCTTCCGCTGTGCTCATTGAGAAGAAGGTAAAGCCGGCAACCGAGATGGTCTCAAAGGTCATAAATGACCTTTCTCTCGGAATTTCCGCAGACGGCGTTCTCGTTGCTCCTGACTACGGGACTTCAAGGAACGGGGTAAAAATAGAGACCGGAGCTCAAATCCTTATACCCACTCATCGCAGCGTGGAAGGTGACCTCCTCAAGAGAGTCTGCACAAAATATGATGCTATTCTTCAAGGTCTGGAAAAGTTTGAGGATTGAGACGTCTGAAATACAGCATGGATACCCCTTTCTTGTTCAATTTCTTTAAAATCACGGGCGCCCGAAATTTAAGTTTTTCTGTCTCATTATATCCTATATATAAATGCTTTATATAGTAAGCAGAGTATTTGACTATAGCTTTATATACTGGTTAGAGAATATTACCTTTGCTTTATATACTGAGGGTTGACTAATGAGCGAATCTAGCATCAAAATCGAAAACGTGGTCGCATCCACTAAACTCGCTGAAGAATTCGATTTAATTGTTATCGAATCGGAGTTCGAAGGAGCTGAGTACAACAAGCAGAAGTTCCCAGGGCTCGTTTACAGGGTTACGGACCCTAAAGCTGCATTCCTTGTCTTTACTTCCGGCAAGGTTGTCTGTACAGGAGCAAAAAATGTTGCCGACGTGCACACAGTTATAGGTAACATGGCAAAAAAACTGAACGGCATCGGGATCAAGACCTTAGAGAACCCCCAGATTACTGTCCAGAATATTGTCGCTTCCGCAGACCTGCACACTATTTTGAACCTCAATGCAATTGCAATAGGGCTTGGGCTTGAAAACATCGAATATGAGCCCGAACAGTTCCCTGGCCTTGTGTACAGAATCGATGTGCCCAAAGTAGTTGTGCTTATCTTCAGCTCAGGAAAACTGGTGGTTACAGGCGGCAAGTCCCCTGAGGATTGTGAGAGAGGTGTCGAAGTCGTCCGCCAGCAACTAGACAACATGGGGCTTTTATAAGAACCTTCAATCTATTACAATATTATACTCCCTTTTCAGGATTCATTCTACGGAAATAAGAAAACTGATATATTTTACAATAAAACGGATTCTGCGGCACGCGTAGAGGTTCCGGCAAAGGATATGTGTAAAACGTGAACAGCGCAGATGTTTGCATTCTTGTTCCCACACTTAACGAAGCTGCAACAATAGGGCAGCTTATCAAGGACTTCAGGAAAGAAGGCTTTTCTAACATCCTGGTGATCGACGGAAACAGCAGGGACGGCACAGGGGAAATTGCAGAGGCTGAAGGGGCAAGAGTTGTCATGCAGACCGGAAAAGGTAAAGGGCAGGCAATGATTCAGGCTTTCGGGCTTATAGAAAGCCCTTACGTAATAATGGTTGATGGTGACGGGACATATCTTGCCCGAGAGGCTCGTTTCCTTCTCGAGCCTGTGCTTGAAGGCCGTGCCGATCACGTTATAGGCAATCGGCTGGAAAATTACTCCCCTGGAGCCTTTACAAAGCTTAACCTTATGGGTAACCGTCTGATAAACATGTTTTTTGACATTGCGTACGGAGTAAAATTAAAAGACATTCTCTCAGGTTACCGTGCTTTTACGCTCGAGAGTGTGAGGGAGCTTGAACTTAACAAGACAGGCTTCGAAATCGAGACTGAGATTTCTGTGGAATGCATTCTTAAAAAGCAAAGGGTCGAAGAAGTCCCTATCACTTACCTTCCGAGAAGTGAAAAAGGTGCAACCAAGCTAAATCCGGTAAAAGACGGGTTCAGAATCGGGTCTACTATCTACAAGCTTGCAAAAATGCATAACCCTATGTTTTACTTTGGAATTATAGGTTACATCTCAATCTTGGCAGGCCTGTTCACAGGAACCTTTGTTGTAAGCGAGTGGATCGAGGGAACCGATCATATCCCACTTACCATTCTTACAACCCTGCTGATCATATTCGGCCTTCAGATGTTTATCTTCGGAACCTTGAGCGATTTCATATTAACCCTTCATAGGCAAACAGTCCAGTTAATTATAGAAATGAATAAACAGAAAAAGTAAAAAATTTCTAATTTTTCAGTTTATATTTTTTAACTCGGAGATAGTGACTTTTTTGAAGTTAAGAGATCACTAAAACTGCTATAACATCAATATATTAACAATTTTTTGATTATTTCTAAAAATCGGACATATTAAACTAGCTTTAAAATTATTATTTAGTTTATATTGAATGATTTATGAATTGGTTTCTATTTTTTTGTTTAGAAAGCGTACAGCTTACGCTTTCTATAAGTTAAGAACTTAAAATCTAAAGCCCAGGTAAGAAACAACCGATAGCGATTACCCTATAAGTAAGTTCTGCCTAAAAATTCTAATTGATTTTTATTTGTTCACCTTAGGTCTATAACTTTACCTTTATTAATATTTATTAGGGAATTAATCCCACCCACTTATGAATAATTAATCTAATGTAACATATATAGAGTTCAAACAAAAAGTTTGAGAGCCAATCTGAACTCCATATTCCCAGAGGCAAGAGAATCATAGACTTGCAAGTACTTAACTTACTTAATTCTGCCTCTGGAGTAAAGAAACTAAGTAAAGACATGATAACAAAGAAGAAATTTGGATTAAGAACATTGATTTTGGCAATGCTGCTGATAAGCATGTTGCTTAATACCAGCCTCTAGTGCTAAGCCATTAACTGAAAAGACAACTGAGAAAGCCTGTTGAAGAAATCGAGTAGAATGTCCCAGAGCCAGAACCGATTATAACACTAAATACAACAGCTAAATTGCCTTATTGGTACTTACTCGAGGCAGACAAAAATCAGCAAAAAATCTTCTTTAGTTATATTGACAATTGCTATGTTTCCAATGAAGAAAAGAAAGATATTGGGATTCAATGGTCTGTAGATGGTACTAATACAGGTACTCATAATAAAATGACATATAGTGCGTGCAGAAAGATGGGAGTCAGTATAAATTATGCGCAAACTGCAAGTGATTATTCCGACGAGCCAGATAGTTGGTATACCGGATTGTATATAATAACTGGGATGTCGGACAAAAATATGGAGACGTGGTAAGGATGGACTACGTGAGGCAACAAAATACAATAAGGGGCTTGTAAATTATGTGAGAGGATAACTCCTCTCATTTTTTAGAATATGAGGGGGCAAGTAAAAGTGAGAAAAAGAAATCTGTTACTTATTACTGTTTTGCTTATTCTTGTTGGAGGGGGCATTGTCGTGAGCATATGGTTCCATGCTATTCATATGGATACGAAAGATTGGAGGGATAGAAGTCAACACTATCATTGTGGATATGGTGTCAGGGTAGAGGGCCTTTCCGGAAGAAATGTGCTGGGGCCTACTGTAATAATGGTTCCGATTCCTGCAACAAAAGAAGGCAGATTTTTCACTCCACTTGCTCAGAAAGACCCTTATTTTACCCAGGAGCTGATGCACGAAATCAACAATTGGCCTGAACAATACCGCAAAGGTCCCTATTTTGAAAATGCAACTGAAATCTTTGACAACAAAACAACGCCAGGAGGTTGGACAACCTTCATTGTAGAAACTGAGAAAGGATATATGCTTGGATTCAGGACAAATGAATCCGTGCTCCAGGATATTTCTTTTAGTGCAAATTTTGTTGCAGACTATTTTGATATTTTCGATCCTATAAGTAACGGAAGTCCAATATTATTCCCGGTTGAAAACACTTCGAATATTTCTGTAATCCCTTATGGAGAATACACCAGGTATGCCTCAAATCCAACTTATGACAGTTATGTCTATGTAAGTGAATGTAGACAAGGAGCACCGATAGATTTCCACATCCGTTTGGAAGCAAATAATGACCCTGGGGAGTGGCCCAAAGAATACAGGGGCCAGTACCTGAACGAAATAAAAGCAACTATCAGTGGCACGGGCTTTTTAAAAGTCAAGGTTACTCTGGGACAGGAATTTTATTTTATGGCAATACCTCAATAATTCCAGAATATTAGCGATAAAATTCCTAATTATGTTAATGAAACTTCTTAACAGTAACAAAACTGGGTGTTCCTTATACTCCATTAATAAAATTTATAATATTGACTTAAACGTTTTTGTGGAGTTCAAGCAAACTTTCCAGGCCATTTGAACTCCACAACTAGGAGTAAATGAATGATTTTTTGGAATGTTGTAAGTATCAAATACACATCGAAACTATGTTAATTTATTTATTGTGATGTTTGCCAATGGATTTGCCAATGGATTTGCCAATAGATAATAGTTCAAAAGAGTAAACTAATTTTTGAATATAGAAAATTGAGGTCTTATTTTTTCTCCCGTTAGACTATATTTTTTATGCCTGATTTTACTATGAGCCTTGCCTTCTTCAATTTTTAATTTAAAACAACTTTACTTGTTTTTTCCTCAAAACAACTTTATGATTTAGTTATGAAAGATTTATTTTGAATATATATTTTATTTTTCCGAGATCTATGGGCATTGAAGTAAAGTAAAGTTGATTAAGGTTAAAGTTAATTTTTTAAATAGCGTTATATATAATTACGCGCTTTTTATGATCTAACTCACTTTTACCTTAATTACAGCCTAATCTTACAGATACATGTTACAGATAATAGAAAGCTTGAGGTTAATAATATGACAATTGTGGAAGATGCTCAAAAAGGAATAATCACCGAAGAGATGAAGGTCGTTGCAAAGAATGAAGGACTTGACCCTGAATTTATCCGCCGTGGTATTGCAGCCGGAAGAATCGTTATTCCAACTTCCCCTTACAGGCAGGTAAAGCTCTGTGGTATCGGAGAAGGGCTCAGGACAAAGGTCAACGCATCCATCGGTGTATCCTCAGACATTGTCGATCCAAATATGGAAGTCGAAAAAGCCCAGGCTGCGGAAGCCGCAGGCGCAGACACCCTTATGGAACTGGGGACTGGCGGAGATTTCCTCGCAATCAGGAAAATGGTCATTGACAGCATCTCCCTTTCTGTAGGTTCAGTACCTCTCTATCAGGCTTTCATTGAGGCCGCAAGGAAGTACGGCTCAATTGTGCATATGACTGAAGAAGAACTCTTCAAGGCGACCGAAGACCAGGCAAAGCTCGGGACCAACTTTATGGCAATCCACACCGGGATCAACAATATCACTATGGACCGGCTCAAAGCCCACGGCAGGTACGGCGGTCTCTGTTCCCGCGGCGGGGCCTTTATGACTTCCTGGATGCTCCACAACGAAAAGGAAAACCCGCTTTATGCCAATTTCGACTACCTCGTTGAGATTCTCAAGGAACATGAAGTTGTACTCTCCACAGGAAATGGAATGCGTGCAGGTGCAGTTCACGACGCAACTGACCGTGCCCAGATCCAGGAACTCATCATCAATGCCGAACTGGCTGATAAAGCTCATAAACAGGGTCTGCAGGTCATTGTCGAAGGTCCTGGCCACGTCCCGCTCGACCAGATCGCAACCAACGTAAAACTCATGAAGGAAATGAGCGGCCATAAGCCCTTCTATATGCTTGGTCCGCTTGTAACCGACATCGCGCCCGGCTACGACCATATAGTAACCGCAATAGGTGCATCCGTATCTGCATCTTATGGCTGTGACTTCCTCTGCTACGTGACTCCTGCAGAACACCTTGCCCTTCCAAACCTCGAAGACGTCATCACAGGGGTCAAGACCTCAAGGATTGCAGCTCACGTAGGGGATATGGTAAAGTACCCCGACAGAGCAAGAGAACAGGACCTCGCTATGGGCAGAGCAAGAAGAGAACTTGACTGGGAAAAGATGTATTCCCTTGCAATCGACCCCGAACATGCAAGAGCAGTCCGGGCCAGCAGGGCACCCGAAGACACAGACGCCTGCACAATGTGCGGTAACTACTGCGCCCTGAAGATCGTCAACCAGAGCTATAATCTCGCAAAATAAATACAGTACTTCTTAAAGGAAAGTAAGGCCTTTTGGCCATGCTTTCTTCTGTTTTTACTTTTTCGATTTTTGATTTATATTATCATTTACCCTGTTACTTGCAACGGGATACGCCAGCTCAACTTTGGCTTTTCTTTTAATTCAGGCATTTTTTATATTGTTTTTCAGTCCCAATTTTTGCCTTTCTGGTAGTTTAAAATCGATAGTTTTTTACATAAATATCTTTAAAATATCGGAAGTTATCTTTTCTATAATTTACTGAAACGTTGAACAGTCTTCTTACATGATACATAATCCAGAAGGACATTTTAGATTCTATCAAGGGTAGAGGTTTTATGAAACGAAAATCAGTTAAAGGGCTCGTTGCTCTCGGAGTAATTAAGGGGTTCCTTACTCTCGGAATATTACTATTTTTTACAGTCTTTTCAGAATGCGGAGCTTCTGCAGAGGTGGCGAAGCCTTCGGAAATAATGAGCGAAGAATGCACATTTGAAGAGCTTAATCCCGACGAGGTTACCACTGAATGGAACGATTCATATCTCTTCAGCAACAGGGAAGATGCCTTAGAAGAACTTGAGGCATTAAAAAAGAGATCCGAAGAAATAAACGAAACTTTCCGTCCGGAATTTGAAAATCTGTCGGGACCTGTTTTACTGAGTTATATGGAAGCTGAAAAGGAATTTTCAAGGTCTTTTGATATTCTGTACATTTACGCATATACTCAGCTCAGTAAAAATGTTAATGATCAGTTCCTTGTTTCCCTTCTTACTGACTCTCAAGATCTGGCTACTGAACATGGGAAAGCCACTGCGTTTGCAACCGTAAAGTTGACATCACTCTCAAATGATGAGTGGGAAAGGCTCTTTTCTGAAGAACCCGGGCTTGAGAAATATCGGCCGCATCTTGAAGCTACCTATATGAGGTTTGCAGATCACAGGTCAATGAATGAATCCCAGGCTGTATATCTTTCAGATATTGAAAATCAGCGCATGAAACTGGAGACTGAAGCACTTTCGAAGATCACGAACAACGTCACGATGGCAGGAAATATAACGCTTGAGGACGGGGAGGAGTTTTCAGTCAATTCCCAGTCCTACAACATTCTGCTTTCAACAGACCAGTGCCGAGAAGACAGGAAAAAATGTTATGATAAGAGATTTTACCACCTGATCAACGAGTCCGATTCGATGGCATCCCTCTACTCCGAAAAAGCCCGGCTTGACGACCTTGCCTCCAGGCAGTTGAACTACACGGATTCTTATGATTCCTGCCTCTACGGGCTCTATCTCAACAGAACTCAGATTGATGATATGAATACGGTTTTCAAGGAGAAAAAATACGTATTTGAAGACTACAATAAGTTCAGGAGAGAAAAGCTAGGGCTTGAAACTCTCAAGCCATACGACCTCATGCTGCAGTTAACGGATCAACCTGGTAGAAATTACACTTATGTAGAATCTTTGCAGGAGATCCAGAAATCCTATTCCAGAATGGATCCCATTTTCAATGAAATCTTTTTAAAAACGGTAACTGGCAATTTCATAGACGTATATCCTGACCCTGAACACGGAAAACAGCCAGGAGGTTACTGTTACGAACTCTGTGCCCTGAAGGCCCCGGCTCTGATTTTTATCAACTACAACGGTATTATCAGTGACCAGAAGGCTCTTACTCATGAACTGGGGCATGGGGCCAATTTCTACCTGATGGGCAACTCCGTAGATTACACCTACTGCTTCGGTCAGATATACGAAATGGAAATTCCTTCAACTTTCAATGAAGAACTCTTTGTTGATTATGTGGTCGAAAACTCTGATAAAGAAACCGCAGTTGCGGTACTTTCCCAGCATATAGGAGAATATCAGAACTACTTGACCAGGCAGCCCATGATTACGGAATTTGAATATAAAGCACACCAGCTATGCGCTGAAAACGGAAATGTCAGCGGAGCCGAACTCAATGCGCTCTGGACAAGTCTATCTAAAGAATACGGGAGCGACTCAGTTGAATATTACGATGAAAATTCTGCGGAATGGGCTTATATTAACCACATTTACCTCACAAACAATTACTATACTTTTAACTACGCAGTTTCAAAGGCAATAACTCTCTCCCTCTTCAAACAGTACAGGGAAGATCCGAAAACTTTCAATGAGAACTACATAGCCTATCTTTCGGCAGGTTCGACAATGCTTCCTGAAGAGAAACTCAAAAAGTATTTCGGGATCGAAATCAACAGGCAGCTCTTTGAAGATGCAATGGTCGTCGTGGAGTTGAGGATTAAGGAATTGAATGAACTGGAAAAAGACAAGGATGGACCTGAGTCTGATTCTGCCGTGGAAAACCTGAATATTTATTCGGGATCTTTCTGGAACATCGGACGTAAAATTAAATGAATTTAAATATTTTAGGTGAACGTTTGAGGCTGCTTGCGGGCTTTAAGTGTCCCTCAGCCTTTAATTTATTTTCTTTTTACTCAGAGCAGGATTTTCTCCACATCTCAGGCCATGACTTAAGCTCAACCAGCGCTTTTTGCCACACCATTGAATAAACATTTCTGCCAGAAGCGCTACAACTCTATTTGCAACTGCTGCAGGAGGCAAACAAAATGTATTATGATATAATCGAATCCCCAATTTGTCCTATTCTTCTGGCAGGAAATGAAGACGGACTGAAGCATCTTATCTTCCTGAAAGGAGAGAGGAAAGTAGAAGTCCCTGATGACTGGGTAAAAAACAAAGAATTTTTCAAGGAAACGGGCAGGCAGCTTGAAGCTTATTTTTCAGGGAAACTCAAATCCTTTGACCTCAAGCTGGCTCCTGAGGGAACGGATTTTCAGAAATCCGTCTGGAAAGCTTTGTGTAAAATACCTTGCGGGGAGACCAGGACTTACAAGGATATAGCCGTATCTATAGGGAAACCAAAGGCTTATAGGGCGGTGGGGCTTGCGAATAACCGGAATCCAATTGCTATAATCGTTCCCTGCCACAGGGTTATAGGGGCAAATGGGAAACTTACCGGCTATGCTTCGGGTCTGGATGTAAAAGCATTCTTATTAAAGCTTGAAGGGAACGAGCCGTATGCTGATTAAAAATAGATTATACCCTGAAATCTCCATACCGTTATTTTCCATCTGGATATTATCACTTTTTCTTTAACCTATAAACCATTTTCAAAAAATAGTACTCCACTATCAAGAACAATACCCTCTAAAGAGTGGCTATTATTTCGGCGTGACCTGCCGTTATTTTAAATAATTCTTGCTAGATAAATTTTAAATCTGTTATTCATGCACCCGACAACAACAGATTTTCAGGAGAAACCACTATGGAGCTCAAAAATAAGATTGAGAGCATTATTAAAACAGCCGCCACAAATCCAGGTACTGAAACCAGATACCATGGACCTCTTATCGGTTATGTTTCAGCAAATGATCCCATTTTCGATGAAATGAAAGAAATCATAGGGCCTCATAACCTGTACCCTGAGGAAGTATTTCCCGAAGCAAAAACCGTTGTTTCCTTCTTCCTGCCTTTTGAAAAAGAACTTGTGAAACTAAACTGGAAGTCTCCTGACCCGGTAAAAGAATGGATTCAGGCTAAGGGTGAAACAGATCGATTGATCACGAAAATCAATGAAGCGCTCAAAGCCGAGCTTGCAAAAGAGGGGATCTCGACAATTGTGCCTGAAATTATTTTCGATTATAAGAATAAGGGTTTTGACGTTGCCTGGTCCCACAAGAGCGCCGCTTACGCTGCCGGGCTTGGTACTTTCGGAGTCCATCAGATGTTGATAACAGCGGCAGGATGCGCAGGTCGTTTTGGAACTCTCTTGATCTCTGCTGAAATCCCTCCTACTCCACGCCCGATCGAGGAGTTCTGCTGCTACAAAAAAGGTGAGAAATGCCTTGTCTGTGTGGACAGGTGCCCTGCTGGCGCTCTCAGCACAAGAGGACTTGACAAAGAAAAATGTTTCAGGCTGCTTCAGGAAAATGCAAAAGCTTTTCCCGAACTCAATCAACCAGCCTGCGGAAAATGTGCGACAGGACCGTGTGCTCTCAGGTCTCGTTGAAACATGGGAATTTCCCCCGTTTCCAGATATCGATTTCGCGATTTTAATTATTTCAACTTTTCTTGAGAAAGACAGGGTTCAGTGCTGAATCTCAGCTTAGTTGCTTATATCACCGTTAACGGAGTTGAAGCATTCTTCGAGAAATTCTGCGTTGTTACATTTATCCATAGATGAAGTTCTCTATAAGGCACACTGACATTCTCTTCTAACATGTCCTTTTTATCGTTATTGTAGAACAAAAATTCAAGGTTCATGTTCGTTCCCACGAAGGGAGGAGTTATGGTTACTGCTTTTTCCCAGGTCTCATTGTTCACGATGCATATACTTTTCCAATCATCCGGCAAAGGTAGAGGCGTGTCTTCGAGCCTGACTTCCATTGTATCGTTTACGGGCTTCTGCTCATGATTTATAATTCCAACTATTATTGTCCCATTCCCCCCGAGTACGTAATCTGTTGGATAGTTTTCAGCCGTCCCTTCAGGCCCCAAGATGTAGACTTCGGTAAAAGGCTCCTTTAAAGATTCTGCGTCCAGAATATCGAATTCGGTAAAAGGTTCCTGTAAAGACTTCGCGATTTTCAGCATCTCGGCTTTTTCAAGGTAACCAGTAAGGGTCATTTCAAATTCTCCAAGATTCCATATCAGAATTTTGAGGTCTCCGAACTGGTTAATGTATTTTCCTTCCTTTCCGTTGATACTGACATTTTCAGCCATCTGCGCGGGCGTAGCATTTTCTTCGGGCTTGTTTTCGTAAATAGTTTGTGTTATCAGGAAACTTTCATCCTCTCTCTGGTAGTTAAGCATTACAGCCTCGGAACCCTGGCCTTCAAGGGCTGTCTCGTAATTATCGTATACCATTGTGTAGTTAAGCACATATCCTTCGGGGATGTATTCCGGGATAAGTATTTCAAAACTAACTTTTTCTCTGGCTTTTTCAAGGCTCATTTCTTCAGGAGCTTTAAAATCTTCCAGGTCAATAACTTTTATCTCTGCTCCTTCCGGAACCTCAAACTCAAATTCGGGATCAGGAATGCCTGTATTTAGTTTCAGGTCGCTCATTTCTGTTTCTATTACCAGGTTTCCTTTGTTGTCATACATTTCGTTTCTAAGAGGCATCCATGTCTCTCTATCCACCCACATTTTCGTCCGAGAAAATAGGCTGTACCCTTCTTTCTCCGCTTCCGGCTCAGCTTCAAGGACATATGCGCTCCTTCCGTCCACCTCTTCAACTCCCAGAAGTGAAACATTTGTTTTATTTAGGAAATCCTCAATAAGCCCCACATAACCACTTTTATTTAAAGGTGACTTCTCAGGCAGTTTAATTTTTGTAACCGTATTTGTCCCTGCATTATAACTCCACAAGAATTCCCCGTCCGAAACAGTTGCAGCTTCTTCTTTTCCCTGTTCTATGATCCAACCCTTCATCATATTCGGCTTTTTGTACATTATCCGTTCTTCATTTTCCTGAACCTTCTCTCCATTGGCATAAGTCGCCGTATACATTATGCAGGAGTAATCTTCGATGCTTTCTCCTTTTTCCTGCATCTTCGTTGCGATCTCTTCTGCACTCAGCTCTTCCTCACATCCTGATGCAAAGAGAGCCAGGCTTATCAAAATTATCAAAGCTAACGCTTTTGTCTTTCTCATTTCTAACCCACTCTATGAGATATTT